>NZ_JABERD010000077.1 GCF_013044505.1 Streptomyces sp. S3(2020)
ATGTGCTCGCGAAACACCCGTCGCTCCGCGGTCAGCCCACCCCCTTGCGGATACCTCATATGACCGGCCTACTGCGAGAACCAACGCTTGTCAGCCCCTGCGACATCACGCCAACAAGGTCAGTAACGACAGTTGCCTGTACCTCGACAGCCTGGACAGCCTCTACAGCAACCTGTTGGAAGGGTGCGGCGCTCTGCGTGGTGTGGCGATCGGCCACTTGGAGGGCCAAGCCGTCGTGGTGAGTGGAGGCGGCACCGAGCTAAGAGTTTGGGACCTGTGGACGGGTGAGGAGATCCCGACAGGCTTCAGGATCAACAAATCCGATTTGCTGATCAGCAGCTTGGCGATCGGTCAGCTCAACGGAGACACCATCGCCGTCCTCGGAACGACTAATGACGTGACCACCCGGCGCGGTGAAGTCGACGTCTGGGACCTGACCAACGACAAGCGACTGGACCACTTGCTGTGGGCCCCAGGCGAGGTGAGTGCCGTAGCTCTGGCCGGAACATCTGATCACCCGCTGATGGTCGTCGGCGGGGACACGCACGGGCACGGCGCGGTCCATCTTCTCGACCTCGCCAACCAGCAAGGGCAGGCGTCTCCGATACCTCCGGCGGCCCCGGTCACCGCCGTCACGTTCGCCCAATACCGCGACCGCTCGATCGTGGCGGCGGGCGTGCTGACCCAGGACATCCAGAACCCGTTTGCTCGCTTTCCCAGTGAGTTGCGCCTCTGGGACGCCCAGACAGGCCAGAGACTTGGACCACCCATTCCCCATACTGACCTCATCCGCGGCATGGCAGTCACCAGCGTCGACGGTCGCCTCATCGCCCTCACGGGCACCATCCGCTCCGCCCAGGTCCGGCTGTGGAACATCGAGACAGGTGCATCTGAGGGCACCCTCAACCATGCGGCGGGCAAGGAAGACGAGACCGACCTGTCCGTCGCCCAGGTCGAAGTCGTATCCCACGACGACCGCCAGCTCGCCGTCACGCTGACGAAAGACGGCTCCTTCGGCGAAGTCTGGGTATGGGACCTAACCAGCAATGAACTCGTAGCAGGACCGCTGCTCGCCAAATCCTTTCTCAACGCCATGGCGGTCGCTACGACCAGGCAGGGCCTTCTCATTGCCGCCGGTTACGGATACCTCGAATCAGGCGAGATTGCGCTGTGGAACCAGACAACCGGCCAGGCCGAACGAGACCCTGTGCCGCACGCATGGCCAGTCCACGCGCTCGAGATCAGCGCCTGGGAAGGCCACACCGTCGTCGTCAGCTCAAGCGCTTTCAACGAGCGGGACGGGCTCGGTATCTGGAGCGTCCAAACGGGAAACAAGTTCCGTCGGCTCCTCTCGGACATACGAGGGACGGGGGTGCTCGCCATGGCTCCAGGCCCGCACCCCTTGGTCGCGGTGCCAGCCCTCGACCGTCAGATACGTCTCTGGCATCCGCTCACCGCGTCCGAACAGTGCCTCTTCGTGGGAGCTGCGGTGCACGCACTCGCCATGTCTCCCGACAGACACGTCTTCGTCGGAACGCCGGCGGGGCTGGCTTGCCTGCGCCGTCGCGGGAACAGCTCGGCTCCGGCCGCGAATCCGTGAAACCCCAGGTGAGCGTGCGAGTGCGGGAACAATTCTCGTGGGGATTGCCCCGGTATGGCGATCGAGGCCCCGAGCGCGATGGATGTCGCGAGGTGCACGAACACCACACTCCGGTTCCGCCAACCGCTCCCGCCCACGGGAAACATTCTGGCCAAAGCGGTGACAAGTCCGCTTCGGTCTGCCAGACGACGCAACAGGACGGCTCCGCTGTGACCGACGATGCCCTAGCCGTCGGCCCCGACCCGCAGGCCGTGGTCCCACGCGGCAGTGTTCCGCACCAGAAAGGTGACCTGACTTCTGCACCGGATATGACCTAGAAACTCACATCCTTGCAGGTCACGGGCGCCTTTCTGCTGTCAGGGCGTCACCTCACCCAATTCCACTGAACAGCCGAGGCTGAGGGACCGCGCGGAGATCCACGGACCAGCGGTACTGCATCAACTCCATCTCGCTGCGCCTGACGCCTTACGAGGGCGCGTGCCTACCGGAGTGCGAACAGGCCGGTGACCTCGGCCCCGCGCAGTTGCTTGGCGCGGATGGCCTTCATCCCCGCGTGCAGGGTGGTGGTGCCCTCCTGGTAGGCGGCCTCGATGGGCAGGTAGTAGGTGAGGTTGAAGTAGGCGAACGGGGCGGAACAGGACGGTTCGGTGCCGACGGCACGCAGCCATGTGGTGCCGCCGAAGTGGTAGTAGAGGCTGAAGGCGGCCATGCGCTGCCCCTCGTAGGCCGCTGTCACCCGGGCCTGCTCGCCCATCGCCTCGGCCTGCCGGCCCAGCAGACGGGTCATCAGGTCGGTGTCGTCGGCCGTGTGTCCGTGCGCGGACTGGAGGGCTGCCAGCAGCTGCCCGGCCTCCCGGAAGCAGTCGCCGAGCGGCAGGTGGCGGATGCTCAGCCCGGCCTCGTGGAACGCCGCACGTTCGTGGCGCACCGCGACCCGGCGCTTGGAGGGCAGGGAGGCGAGGTAGTCCTCGAAGGAGCTGCCGGGCAGCGGGATCGCGGCGTCGTCCTCCATCCGCTGCGGCGCGGCCCTGTCGTACACCGCGCCCAGCTGCTCGGCGGCGGCCTCCGTCAGATACGGCCACCAGTGCGTGGTGTCGTGGCGCTCGGCGTGGGTGCGCGCGCAGTCACGCAGCAGGGCCAGGCAGGCGGTGCGCCGCTCCGGAGACAGGCCGGGGTCGGTCAGGGGCGCGTTGTGGTAACCGCGGCGGGCACCGGCGAGCACCCGCGGTCCGGGCGGGCCGGACAGCTCCAGCAGGTCCGGGTCGTAGAAGTCGTTGGGTTCGCTGTGGACGAGGTAGAGGGGGGCGGCGGCGAGGAGCGTGCCGTCCCCGTCACGGACCAGGGCGTACGACGCGGTCGCGGTGGGATCCGACTCCTCTCCCAGTAGCCAGCGGTGGGAGAGGTACAGGCCTGCGGAACGGGCGAGCCGGTCCCAGTCGTCCGCCGGAACCTCGCGGACAGTGGAGGCGATGTGGGCTTTCACGGTGATGTCGGACTCTCCTCGGGATCGGCGGGGGCGGTGGCCGCCGGCCGCAGCGGCCGCAGGGCGGGAACCGCCAGCAGCGCCAGGAGGCAGGCAGCGCCCTGAACCACCCACGGCACGAGGCCACCGGCGGCCAGGAGGGTGGTGAACAGCACGGGGGCCGCGATGTTCCCGGTCGACCAGGAGAGCTGGTAGAGGCTCTGTTTGCCGCCCCGGGCGGCACCCGGGGTGAGGGTGACGGAGAGTTCGTTCAGGGCCGGCGAGCAGAAGATCTCGGCGAGGCTGAACAGCACCATCGCCAGCAGCAGTGCGGGCCATGCGGGGATCGCCGTGCCGGGCAGCGCCGGTGCAGCGAAGGCCAGCATGGCAGCCGTGAGGAGGCCGTAGCCGAGGGTGATGGAGTGCCGTGGCTGTGCGGGGGCAGCGTGGGCGGTCAGTGGGGTGGTGAGGGTGGAGACCAGGACTGTGTTCAGGATGAGCAGGAGGCTCGCAGTCCACGCCGCCAGCCCGAGGACGGTGGTGGCGTACAGGGCGATGAGCACGGCCAGCATCGACTGGGACAGCACGAAGGGAAGGGCGCAGGCGACGAGGAGGAGGTAGCGGCGGGTGCCGTCGTCGCGTGGCCGGTCGGGCTCCCGGCTGCTGCTCTCCGCGTCCCCGGAGTCCGGCCGCGGACCGGCCCGTGGCGCGGGCGGCGCCGTCACGGGCACGCGGGCGAAGCAGACCGCGGCCAGTAGGTACAGCGGGGCGGCGGCCACCAGCAGGCCGGTCAGGGCTCGGGTCCCGTACAGCGCGAGGGCACCCGCGGCCAGCGCCGCGCCCGCGCCGATGCCGATGTTGCGCAGGCTCCCGGTGAACGCGAACCAGGCTCGGATCTCCCCTGCCGGTGTGGCCTGGGTGATCAGCGTGCGCTGCGCCGTGTAGTACGTGTTCACCCCGGACTGCACCAGGAAGTAGGCGCAGACGATCTGCCAGGGTCGGTGGGCGAGGAGGAAGGTGAGGAATCCGGCGGCGGTGACCACGTTGGCCACGACGGTCGGCGCCCGGGGGCCGAAGCGGTCCATGGCGCGGCCGGCGAGGAAGACCGAGGGCAGGGCGGCCAGTTGACCGACCGTCACGGCGGCGCCGACGGCGGGGGCGGACAGACCGCGCACCGTGGTGAAGTACAGCAGCCCGAGGGGCAGCAGCATGCCGCTGCCCACGGAGTCGACGAGGTTGCCGGTGACGAACCGGCCGTACCCACGGACGGCGGGCAGGCCGAGGGCCCGCGACAGCGGGCCGGGACGGGCGGGCGCGGTGGAGGTGTCCGGCGTCATGAGGCGCGGAGCAGGGTGCGGATCTTGTCCAGCACCTCCTGCCGGGGGAAACCGGTGACGGCGTGCAGGTCCTCCAGCGCCTTGACGGTCTGCTGCTCCTCGCCGTCGGTGAGAGTGAACACGACGATGTCGCCGTGGTCGGTGCCGTCAATGAGAAGTTGGTGCGCGGTGACGAGGTCCACGCGGTCCGCCAGCTCTTCGCGGGCGCCCTGCGGCAGCCGTTCGGGCGAGAGGAACTCGACGGCCCAGCGGGTACGGCGGACCGCGTCGGGGGCGTACCGGCCGAGCGCCATGTCGGCCAGGGCGGTGAAGGTGTTGGTGCCGGAGGCGGCGCAGGAGAGCGTGGTGGCGCCGCCGATGCGGGGGTTGATCTCCAGGACCGCATACCGGCCGCCGCCGTAGATCATGTCCACGTTGACGGAACCACGGACGCCCAGCTCCTCGCAGAGGGCGACCAGCCGGGCGGCGACGGGCTCGAACGCCCGGTCGGCCTCGGGCCGCGGCCCGCACCAGCGCAGGTCGGCGAAGGTGAACACCGGTTCGGGGCCGGCGGTGCCGGTCCAGCACACCGGCAGGACCCGGTAGGCGCCGGGCTCGCCGACGATGTCCACGGAGCACAGGTCCCCGCTGACGCACTCCTCGACGACGGCCGACACGGGCGGCGGGTCGAGGAGGTAGGCGTCCAGCGCCGCCGGGTCGGGCACGGCCCGGATCCCGAAGCTGGTGGAGTCCCACAGTGGCTTGGACAGCAGCGGGTAGCCGATCCGCGCGGCCTGGGCCCGCAGCGCGTCGGCGTAGGCGGGGATCGCGAGGCCCCGCCCGGCCAGGAGGTCGGAGTCGGCCCGGAAGCCGCGCGGGACGTCGAGACCCGCACGGACGAGCAGCTGCTTGGTCTCCCATTTGTCGCTCAGCAGCGAGGTGGCGGCGAGCGGGGTCACGACCGTCGGTACGCCCTCTGCATCGAGCAGTTCCTTCGCGGTCGCGTCGCGCAGCGCGTTCTCGCACGGCAGGGAGATGGAGACCGCCGCGTCGGCTCCCCACCGCGTGACCAGCCCGGCCAGTTCGCGAGGGGTGACAGCCGGATCGACGGCCTGGCGGCCACCGGGGAAGTCGTCGTCCCCGGCCTGTCCGTGGGTGTGGAACAGCCGCGCCTCGATGCCCTCGCCGGCCAGCTCCCGGACGGTGCGCTGGATGTAGGGGTCGGCACGCTGGATGTCGACGGACCTCAGGAACGCGATCTTCCGCACGGTCCGGGGCGGGGTGTCCCGCTCGGCGTTCTGCATGGGCTTCCGCTCTGCTCTGGGGACGACGGGTGGGGTCACTTCACTTCTGCTCCGGGCGCGGGTGGGTCACTTCACGCTCAGACTGGTGCCGGCGATCGCCAGGTCGGCGAGGCTCCGGGCCTCGGCAGGAGTGTCGGCCACCGCCACCACGTGACCGATCCGGCCGGAGCTGTCCGCCGGTTCGGGGACGGGGTCTCCGGGACGCACCTCGATCTCGCTGTGGGTGCCGGGGACGTCGGGCACCTGGACGAGTTCCAGTACTCCGGAGCGCTCGGGGAGCAGGAAGCGGATGGCCGCCGCCCGTTCCCGGGTCACCCCTGTGTCGGGCAGTCGGCCCGTCACGGCCTGGAGGTAGGCGACGGCTTCGCTGATCCCGGTCGCGGTCTCGACGATCTCGCAGATGTTGTCACCGGGCAGCCGGGCTCCTGTCTCGATCACGACCGGCGTGTGGGATCCGGGCGGGATCTTCACCTCCGTGTGCGCGATGCCGTTGCGGATCCCGACGGCGAGCGCGGCGCGGGCCGCGGTGTGCTGCACCGCCCGGGTCAGCTCCGGAGGCAGTCCGGCCGGGCAGGTGTGCCCGGTCTCGACCCGGTACCGCCCTGAGGTGGTGTCCTTGGCGACCACCGGCAGCGCGTACGGGACGCCGTCGGCGACCACGGTCTCGGCGGAGTATTCCGCGCCCGGCACATAGCTCTGCAACAGTACCCGCGCGTCCAGCGGCAGCCCGTGCGGCATCGCCCGCGTGAACCGCCGGGCAGCGGCGACCGCGTCGTCGAGGCCGTCGGGTCCGGCCACGACGCTGACGCCCCAGGAACCGCCCTGCTCGGCGGGTTTGACCACCAACGGCCAGCCCAGCGCGGCATCGGCTGCGGCCCGGTGTGCCTGCTCGGCGTCGGCGGCCACCGCGTCCGCCGGGACCGGAATCCAGGCCGCCCGGAAGGCCGCGGCCATCGCGATCTTGTTGCGGGCGGCCTGCGCGAGGGCCGGATCGTTGCCGGGCAGTCCGAGCCGTGCCGCCAGCGCCGCCGCCAGCGGGGTGAAGAGTTCCCAGCAGGCCGCGACCGCGCCGATCCGGTGCTCCCGGCAGTAGGACTCCAGGTCGTCCAGCGCCCGGTCGGAGTCCGTCAGGTCGGTGAAGCAGACACCGGCCAACGCCCGGGTCAGCCAGGGGGCATAACTCTCGTGGACGTCGCGGTGCGTGGCGCCGTACAGCCGCAGTCCGAGGCGGCGGGCGGCCTCGGCCAGGAACGGTCCGGCGTTCCCCATCGGTTCGACCACCATCACGCCGGTGGCGTTCGACTCTTCACTCATTCGGCCTCAACTCTCTCCGGGTATGGGCGACTTGAAGGTTTCCCCAATGTAAATACCTTTCAAGAACCCAGAGTTGGTGCACTCACCCTATGGCCTCAACAAATTGTTGCATGTTCGAATGCGTAGGCACGATAGCCCACGCACGGCAGGCCCGACCAGGGGGACCCAACGTGAACAACCTGCACAACGAGCTCGCCCAGCACATCGAACAGGGCGTCATACCGCCCTACCAGTACTCCTACCCGCCGCGCTCGACCTACCGGCCCCTCGATGAGGGAGCCTGGGACGCACACGAGGTCTGGGCACGCGACCTGACGAACCATCAGGTGCCGGAGCTCAACCTCTACCTGCACGTGCCCTTCTGTCGCTACAAGTGCGGCTTCTGCAACCTCTACACGGTCATCTCCACCGACCAGGAGCTGTACGACGCCTACACCGACGCGCTCTGTACGCAGATCCGCGACCACGCCGAGGTCATCCAGGCACGCCGGCTGCGCACCGTCTACATCGGCGGCGGCACCCCCTCCCTGCTCGGCACCCGCCACTTCGAGAAGATCTTCGACACCCTCGGGTCCGTCTATCCCAACTGGCGCTCCACCGTCGAGGAGGTCGCCGTCGAGGCCACTCCCGACTCGATCGTCGCGGACCCGGAGGGCTTCGGCCGGTTACTCCAACTGGGCCTGACCCGGGCCAACATCGGCATCCAGTCCCTGGTTCCGCAGGAGATCCGGGAGGCGGGGCGCGGCCAGGCGGGCGAGGACACCATCCGCCGGGCCGTCGGGATCGCGCACGAGCGGGGACTGCCCGACCTGTCCACCGACCTGATCATGGGATTCGCGGGACAGACCCCCGAGTCCTGGCGGCACTCGGTGGACGAACTGGCCAAGCTGGCCCCCACCACCGTCTCCACCTACTTCCTGACGGTGCGCCCGGACGCGTGGTTCTCCCGGACGGGCGCCTACCAGTACATGTGGAAGCCCGAGCTGTACGAGCGCTACGACTACGCCCGCGAGGTGTTCACCGCGCACGGCTACGTCCAGGAGGGCTCGGTCCGCTACAAGACGCCCGGCCGTGGCGGCTACGTGCAGAAGGTCCTCACCTTCCACGGAGTTCCGCTGCTCGGACTCGGGGTCGGCGCACGCTCGTACACCTCGGTCCTGGACTACATGACCGGAAGCGTCAAGCCGTCGCTCACCGAGGTGGCGCAGTACATCGACCAGGCGAAGGCGCACACCCTCCGCCCCACCACGGGCTTCGTCCTCACCCCGGAGGAACGCGCCCGCAAGCGGCTGGTGTTGGACACCTTCGACCTCGACCTGGCCGAGCTGGACCGCTCCGGTCTCGACGCGATCGCCGACGAGGTGGGTACGGTGCTGGACGCCGCGGAGTCCAACGGGCTGGTACACCGGGTCGGCCCGAGCCGGATCCAGCTCACTCCCAAGGGGTTCAAGTACCGCGACGTCCTGTCCTGGATGTTCTATTCCGACCAGGTCAAAGACCTGGACCGCGAATACTACGAAGGGCTGCACGAGGTCAACAAGCGGGCCCGCAAGAACATGGGAACTCCGGTGCGCATCACCGGAATCACCGGTGCGCGGGAGACCGCGTGACAGACCTGTTCATCGCGGCGGGCGGGGGCGGAGACCCGATCGGGACCGCGATCACCGCCATCGCCATGAGCCCGCTGCTCACGACTGCCGGGCCGGGCGGGGCGCACGGGACCGGCGGCCCGGACCTACCCGTGATCGCCACCTACTCCTGGGAGCGCCCGGAGGTCGACCCGACTCCCGGCCCCCTCGGCGTACGGGACTTCACCGGACTCCTCGACCGTCCCGAAGGACACGTCCTGACTCCCGCCGCGCGGGCGGTCGCCCCGGCCGGCTCCACCCTCCCCCGGCTCGCCGCGGACCTGCCGGTACGGCTCGTGCTCCTCGACCCGTACGAGGGGCTCGCCGGTCTGGCGGCGCGGATCCGTCGGCTGGCCGAGGCCTGCGGCCCCGGCCGGGTGCGGATCGTCGACGTCGGCGGCGACATCCTCACCCACGGCGACGAGGACACGCTGTGCAGCCCGCTGGTCGACGCTCTGGTACTCGCCGCGTGCACCCTCGCCGAAGTCGACGCCACCGTGCACATCGCCGGCCCCGGGACCGACGGGGAGATCCCCCAGGACGTCCTTCTGGACCGCCTGGACCGCCTGGCGGGCCCGGACGACCGGTTCGCACCGACTCCCCTACACGTGCAGGCGGCCACCCGCGCCCTGGCCTGGCATCCGTCCGAGGCATCGGCCCTGTTCGCCGCGGCCGTCCATGGAGTGCGCGGCACCGTACGGACCGTGGGGCGGGCGATCCCGCTCACCGACACCTCCGCGTACGTCCTGAACACGGGCCTGGAAGCCGCCGTGGCGGAGAACCCGGTGGCGCGGGCCCTGCTGGAGTTGCGTCCCAGAACCGTGGACGAGGCGGCCGACCTCTCGGCGCAGCTCACGGGCATCCACGAGATCGCCCGCGAACGCCGCCCCACCGTGCCGCCCACCCCTTCGGCGGCACCGTTCCCGGCCGACGCGCACCAGGCACGGGAGCGGATACGGGCACAGGCCGGCGACGCGAGCCACGTGACGTCCCGCTTCGCCACCCGGGCACTGGGCCTGCCCTGGCAACGCATCCCCGAGGTACGCACCCTGCTCGACGACGAGGGGCCCGTCCACGCCCTGCACTGACCGACCACGAGTATCCGGCGCGTCCGCGCCCGGTGAAGGCCGGACATGCCTTGGTCAGCGCGGTGCCGCCGTGCTGTTCCTGACGGCCAGGCCGGTCGGGACGAGGTCGGTGCCGGGGCTGGGGCCGCCGTGGGTGCGGATCTGGCTCAGGACACCCTGGACCCAGCGGCGGCCCGCCTCGGCGAAGTCCTGGTGGACGGTGGTGAGGGGCGGGACGACGAAGAACGCGGCGTCGGGGATGTCGTCGAAGCCGACCACGCTGACGTCCTCGGGAACGGACCGGCCGCGTTCGCGGAAGGCGCGCAGCAGGCCCGGCGCCATCTGGTCGTTGGCGGTGAACATGGCGGTGCAGCCGCGCTGTTCGGCGAGCGCGAGGCCGGCCGCGCAGCCGGACTCGGCCGTCCAGTCGCCGTGCAGGGGTGGCGGCACCGGGCGTCCGGCCTCCTCAGTGGGTGTTCTGCGCGCCTTCGTCTGATGTCAGATTGAGCCGGTCTCTGAGGTGGTCGGTGCCGGCGGGGTGAGGGTGAACAGGGCGGGCTCGACTTCGGCGAGGATGCCGCGGTTGACCAGGCGTTCCAGCTTGGCGCGGGTGCCCTCGGTGTGCCGCGACTCGATGCCGAGGGTGTGACAGACCTCCCGGGCGCGCAGCCCGTCCCGGTTCCGCTCGAAGAGGGCGAGGATCTCGCGGTAGCCGGGCGGCAGCGGCTCGGGCGGTGGGGTGCCGTCCTCGGCAGCCAGTTCCAGCACGGTCTCGCGGGTGGTCTCCAGCCGTTCCAGGGTGCGCTCGGCGGCGGTGAGTTGCCCGGTGCGTTCGGCGATCCGCTCGCGCAGCTTCTCGGCGGTTTCAGGCACCAGCCGCTGCCGGGCCTCGATCTTGTCGAGGAGCTCTCTCACCGCCCGCTCCCGCTCGCCTGGGATGCATCGCGCCAGGTCGGGGTGGCGGTGGGGCTGAGGCGGCGGAGCATGACGTCGGCCATGGACCAGTGGATCATCACCACCGAGCCGGCCGGCCGGGTCTCGTAGTCCCGTGCGAGTCTGCGGTGCACAAGGAGGGTGCCGAACGTCTGCTCCACCACCCACCGCTCGGGTTCCGGGGGTGAACTCTCTGGCCCCGGGATCGCGTTGGACGATCTCCACATCGATGCCGAGGCGGGCACCGTGCTCGACCACGGCCTCCTTGAACCCGGCATCCACCCCGCTCTTGGTCACCGTGGGTGCGGTGGCGGCGACCTTGTCCAGCAGGGCGATGCCGATCACGTTGTCGTGCACACTCGCGGCGACCACGACCACGGTGATGATCAGACCGAGCACATCGGTGGTGATGCCCCGCTTGCGGCCCGGGCTCTTCTTGCCGGGATCCAGCCCGGTCGTGTCCTTGGGCGCATTCACCGAGGCCCGTACCGTCTGCGAGTCCAGGACGACGGCGCTGGGGTCCTCGTGTCGCTTGCGCATCTCGCGGGCCTGCCGGCGCAGCAGGTCGTGGACGGTCTCCGCGGTGCCGTCGTCCCGCCACTTGGCGAAGTAGTAGTACGGCGAAGTCCTGACCGCGCTCTTCGGCGGCAGAGTGCAACCCGTCGCTGACCTGCGATGGAATCCGATCGTTATCGGCGATCTGACCTGAGAACCCGCTGATCAACATAGGTTCACGGCCATGGACAGCCCCCAGCAGAAACCCATCAGCGAGCCCGAGGCCATCGCCGGCTTCCCCGAGCCGCCGGCCCCGGACGCCGCAGACGGCGAAGCCCCCACGGCACACGGCAGGTCCCGGTTCAAGACCTGGGGATGGGGCGGGCTGGCAGGCGCCGTGGCAGCGTCGGTCGTGTGGGGCTCGGGGCTCTATGCGGTCGACGCCGCCGGCACACCGGACACAGTGGTCGGATATCGCGTGACAGACAAGCTGTGCGACAAGACCCTCTGGCCGGGACTGAGCAGCCGGTTCACCAAGACCCCCAACTGGCAGTCCTCGGTGACGAAGCACCCCGCCATGGACACGGCGGACTGCTTCGGCGAGCTGCAACCCCTCGGAAAAGGCGCCCACGGCGCTCAGCTCGAGCTTTCAGTCGTCCTGCACAAGCAGACCGACCTGACGGCCGAGTTCGAGGCCCGGCGGGCAGGCACCATGAAGCGGTTCGCGGCAGGCGGCGGTGGCGGAGCGATTGAGGTCCACCGTGTTCCCGGCCTCGCGGACCACGCCTATCTGGTGACGAACGACTTCGGTGGCGGCACGCACTGGATGCAGCTGAACGTGCTCGACGCCAGAGCCGAGTTCACGCTGGGGGTGTCCACCCGGAGTTTCGGGGACCTGTACCCGGCCCCCACTCCCACAGAACTCGAACCACTCCTGATCAAGGACCTCAAAGACCTCATGCACAGCCTCAGGAAGAGCGGCTGAAACCCACAGCCCGGACATCCGGAGAACCCGAACAGTGCGACCACATCACGCCTCGTCCGGGTATCCCCACTCCACATCGATGTGAGCCTCGGGCGCCGTGGCACGGATCGACCGGGTCACGTCCGACTCGAACTGCTCGGACCACTTTGCGAACCCGCTGATGATGATCGGCCCGTTTTCGCTGCTCGTCAGGACCTTGGGCGGGTCATGAAAAACGCCCACGTACATCCACGAGTCGATCCCGTGCTCCTTGAAAACCTCTTCCACCGTCACCCCCACCGCGTCGGCTTCCTCGGCGGAGGCAAGCTTCGTGATGTCCAGGTAGAGATGGATGTTCACAGACATGCGCCCACCCTAGCCTCAACCTGACGACGGCCCGTCACACCCAGCGGTAAGCATCGGGGAGGCGTCCGGCGGTGGTCGCGCCGAGCATGCGTGACGTTCGCGCAGCACGTCCTCGTCGGTCGGATCTGAGCACACGCCGGCAAACGACGTCCGCTGGGGCTTGGACGTGCCACACCCCGCACCGCAGTTCACGGACCCGCCTGCGCTCGTCCAGGTGTCTTGCCAGGAGCACGGATCGCGCAGCTCCCGGGTGAGGCCGGCCTCTACTGTTGTGTCTGCCCGTGGTGGCGGGTGAGAGCCTGCCAGCGCCGTTCGAAGTCGTCGGCCTGGCCGGCGATGTAGGCGGCGGTGAGGGGCCGGTTGTGCCGATGCCGCCGGGGACCTGTGCCAGGGCCGTCTCGGCGCTAGCGCGCAGGGAGACGGGCTGGACGGCGAGGAGGGCGGCGAGATTCTCGAACTCCTCCGGGTGCTTGGGCAGGGCGACGATCGTGGAGTTCGCACCTAGGCAGCGGGAGAGGTGTGCGATGCGGGAGTTGTCGGTGCCCAGGCGTTCGCCTCCGTAGCGGGTGGAGCCTATGACGTCGCGGTACTCGAACTGGCCGATGCCGACCATGCCGCCGTTGGCGGCGGAGCTGTTGCCGTGGTTGCGCAGGTCGTAGGCGAGGACGTTGTAGCCGGCGTCGTGGAGGTTTTGCAGTCGGGCAGGAAGTTGATCTCGAAGTCGGCGAAGGGGGTGGCGTACTGGGGCAGGTGCCCGGGGTAGCCGTACCGGTTGGCCGGCATGGGGTGGTTGGCGATGACGAGCTTGTCGGAGTCGGCTGGGATGAACCAGCCTTCCAGCGGGGTGCAGTCCTGCGAGGGGAAGGTGACGTCCTCGTAGGCGAGGCCGTACTCGTCGGGCCGACGCAGGACCGGGACGCGCCGGGTGAAGGCGAATCCCTGGGCCAGGGTCGAGGCGATCGTCTCGGGCGAGGGCGTGCTCACGGGTGACTCCATGTCAGGGGCGCTGGGGTGGGCGAGAGGGCGTGGTTCCCTCTCGCCCGGAGGGTGTGCGTGCGGGGACGGCCCGATGCGCTCAGAGGTGCTTGGTGAAGAAGGGGATGAGCGCGTCGAGGGCTGGCTGGACGGCCTCGGGCTTGTCGTAGACGTAGTGGGAGACGTCGGGGATGATGAGCAGCTCCTTGTCCTTGGAGGCGGCGAGGTCGAAGACCGTGTGCGCGTCGCGGTAGGCGCCGAACTCTCCCGGCTTGTTGCCGACGATGAGCAGCAGCGGCTGGGTGAGGAGCTTGTCCGCGAGGTGGTAGGCGTCGAAGCCGACGGTGGGGGCGAGAGAGGAGAACAGCCACAGGTTGGTGCCGTGGGGGTGTGCTCCGCGCGGGGTCTTGTAGTACTCGGTGGCCTCGGCGACGTCGATGTGCAGCGGGGGCACGAGGCCGAGCTCGTTGGCCTTGTCGACCGAGGGGGGCAGGGAGCTGTCCAGGCGTCGCTCGCCGCCGCGGGCCTCTGCGGTGCGCTGGGCTGCAATGGCCTCCAGGGTGGTGATGGCGGCGTCGGCGGACATGTCGCCCTGGCGCAGGAGCCGGCCGAGGTTGACTCCGGTCACGGTCGCGACGGCCTTGAAACGGCGCTCGGTCATCGCGGCGGACCAGGTGTAGCCGCCGCCGGCGCACATGCCGAACACGCCGATGCGGTCCTCGTCGACGGAGTCGAGGGTGACAAGGTAGTCGGCGGCGCAGCGGAAGTCCTCCACACGCCATGTCGCGTCTTCCAGCTGGCGCGGCTCGCCGCTGCTGCCGGCCTGGAACCCGGCGTCGAAGGCGAGGACGACGAAGCCGGCTTCGGCCAGCGCCTTGCCGTAGACGGAGCCGGAGGTCTGCTCCTTGCAGCTGCCGACGGGGTGGGCGCTGACGATGGCCGGGTACTTGCGGACCGGGTCGAAGCCAGGCGGGAAGTGGATGTCGGCGGCGACGTCGATGTGCTTGTTCTTGAAGGTCACGGTTTCCACGGCTCACGCCTCCTGAGGGAAATGCTGTGTGTTCGGGAGAAGAGCCGGTTCCGGCGCTGTGAGCGGGGTTCCGGCTTGCCACCTGTGGCGGGGCTGCGATGTTTCAACCGTTTCATGGCGATTGGCCGGTGTGGAGGGTAGGGATCTCTACCCCCTCGTCGGGGCTGCTCGGCCTTTCGAGGACCGGGGAGCGCGGTGCCGCGCACGGGGCCGATGGCGGCGGCGTGCTGGTGGGGTTCGGCAAGGCGTACGCCGCCCGGCGCGCGGTCAGTCGAAGACGGGGCGGTCGCCTTCGGTGCCCGGCTTGTTCACGCCGACGTCGGCGCCTACCCACCGCGAGGGGTCCTTGATGATATCGACCGCAAGGGCCGCGACGGACTTCCGCGAGACGGTGGTTCCGCGGAACGGCTCGCCACGCGTGGTGACCTCGTAGTCGATCTCGTCCTTGTCCGAGAGCCATGCCGGACGCAGGATCGTGTAGTCGAGGCCGGAGGTGGTGATCGTGTCGGCCGCCGCCCGGTAGGTACGCAGCGTGCCGGTTCCGATCGTCTGCGTGTTCCAGCGGCCGAAGGCTCCGGGTACCTCGTCGTAGATGCCCAGGGCTGTGACGAACACCAGCCGCCGCACACTGGCGGCGCCCATCGCAGCCACGATCGCCCGGGCCTGTTCGTCGAGGTCACCGGCCAGGTTCGCGTAGACGACGTCCTGTCCCTGGAGCGCCTGCCCGAGCACCTCGGGGTCCCGAACGCCGCCCTCGACCACCCGCGCGCCCGGCGGCACGTCCGGCAGACGAGTCTGCTCGCGCGTCAGAAGGGTGAGCTCCACGTCCTCGCGCCCGAGCATGTCCACCGCCCACCGGGCGATCCGCCCGCCGGCGCCGAGGACCAAAACATTGACGGTCATGAGCGCGCACTCCCTGCTGCAGATGAACACCCCCATTCCGGACGATGCCAGAGACCGGTGAAGGGGAGCAGAGTAGAAATCCCTACCCCCATCCCGACATGCCCGTCTCCCCTGCGGGCCGTAAGATTCTGCGGCCAGGCAGCCCACCTGGTGTACGGGGCGGCCCGGGCCCCGCAGCGGGGTAATGATCCCTACCCCTCTTCGTCCGGTCCGGTGCCGGGACGCGGCAGTACGGTGGAGCCATGGCCAAGGAAGCGAACCGCACAGAGCTGGGCCAGTTCCTCAAGGCACGGCGTGCAGAGCTGATACCCGCGGACCTCGGCCTGGCTACGAACGGCGAGCACCGGCGCGTCCCCGGACTGCGCCGCGAAGAGGTCGCCCAGCTGACATCGATCAGCGTCCAGTACTACACACGCCTGGAACAGGGCCGGCTCCAGGCTTCCGCACCGGTCCTCGTCGCCCTCGCCGACGTGCTGCGCTTGGACGACGACCAGCAGACCTACCTCCTCGAACTCGCCGGGAAGGAAGCCCACCGCCGCCGACGGCCGCAAGTACAGGAAGTACGGCCCCAGACCCGACGCCTGCTCGACGCTATCGGCGCGCCCGCGATCGTCCTGGGACGCCGCATGGACATCCTGGCCTGGAACCCGCTCGCCGCAGCGCTCCTCACCGACTTCTCCCAGCTCCCCGACAAGCAGCGCAACTACGCCCGTCTGGTCTTCTCCGACTCGGAAATGCGACAGCGCTACGCGAACTGGGAAAAGGTGGCTCCAGACTGCGTCGCCTTCCTGCGCATGGAAGCAGCCCGCCACCCGGATGACCCGCGCCTGAGCGAACTGGTCGGCGAGCTGGCGATCAAGGACCCCCACTTCAGGCAGTGGTGGGCCGCCCACAACCTCGCCGCCCAGACCACGGGCGTCAAGACACTCCGCCACCCACTCGTCGGCGAACTCACCCTCGACTGGGAGACACTCGCCGTCGCCACCGACCCCGACCAGCAACTCGTCGTCTGGACAGCCGCACCCGGCACTGCCAGCCACGACGGCCTGGCCTTCCTGGCCTCATGGGTGACCGCGCACCCGTCCACCACCGCCGACAACGCCCCCGCCACCGGCACACCGGCACGAACCCACGCCGACGCCCAGCCCGCACCCCCTCCGCCTTCTACGGGACCGGCTCGTAGCTGACCACGATGGTGGGGCAGTCCTCGGCGAGATCGAGAAGGACATGCAACTCGCCGAAGTGCAACCGCCCCCCGTGCGGCACCACGGGCTCGCCGTCCAGCACGAGCGCCTCGCCCAGCTCGGCCGCCGCCGTGGCGACGTCGGAAAGAGCCCCGGTGAGGTCCCCGCCCTGGCGGCACTGGACCATGACCAGTCCAGGACACGCGAAGAGGATGGCCCTGAAGCCGTCCGGCTTGGCCTCCATGATCAGTTGTCCTGACAGCGCCCCGTCCGAGGGCGCTCACGGCGAGCATCGGCTGAGCAAGCGTTGACCGACACCTCTGGCCCGGCGAGGGCACTCATCGCGATCATGGCTGGCGGGAGAGGGCTCGCTGCACCAGGTCCTGGAGCGTGTCCTGCTCCTGCTGGGTCAGCGTCAAAAAGGGGTTCCTCGGACAGGAATTTCAGCCGCGGTCCGCTCAGTGGCCTGCCTTGGGGGACGGACCGTACTGATTGGCACCTGGAACGCCCTCCACGGTCATGCCCATGAGGTACAGGACGGGGCCGACGACCGGGATCAAGGCGATGAGCATCCTCAAGCCGGTCCTGCCTGTGTCGTGCAACCGGCGGACGGAGACGGACAGCATGGGCACGATGAACGGCAGCAGGAGGACGCTCAGCAGCGGGGCCTCCGCTGCCCAGGTGGTCCCTCCGATCACGGCGGTGGCCATCACGTACACCACCGAGTACCACCAGTACTCCGACCGCCGGGCGCGACCGGAAAACGTGGCGTACTTCGTGGTGAGACACGTGCGGGACGCCTCGATGAACGACATTCTCGGCATGATGGTTCCTTCGAATCGATCGGAGTGGGACACAAGCCGGACCGCGAGAGCGGTCATGCGGACATCAGGAAGACGGCAGCGTCCTCGCCGGTCACGGTGAAGCCGACAGGGTCGTGCCCGAGGAAGCCGGAGCGGGGCGGTGGCCTGATGGCCTTCGTCCAGCAGCTGCGGTAGAAGGGGGGCGGTTTCAGAAGCTGTACGGGCCGAAGCGTCCCCAAGCCACCAGCGCGGCGAGGATCAGCAGGACGGCGTTGAGGCCGATCGCGGGGAATTCCTTCTTGCGCGCGTGATAGGCCGCAGCCAGCAGCATCGTTGTGCCAAGGCCGACAGCGGCCAGTGGCGACAGGACGGTGGCGATGCCGGTGGCCGCGGGCAGGATCAGCCCAAGAACGCCGACGAACTCCACGATGCCGATGAAACGGGCGGTGCCGGGCGAGAAGTCGGCGACCCAGGGCGGTTTCTCGACGAGCCTGTCCTTGGGCTGGGCGGATTTCATGACACCGGCCATGGCGAACAAGACGGCCAGTACGGCCTGCACGATCCACAGCAAGATGTTCAACAGGCGTGGAGTCCTTCGGAACGAAGGCGAGGGTGAATGGGGCAGAGTGGGCTGCTTGCCGAGGAGGCTGCCGCCGGTGACGTCGAGGGAGGCTCCGGTGATCCACCGCGACCGGTCGGTGGCGAGGAAGACCATCACGCACGTCGGCGACCTCCTCCGGCTCGCCCAGGCGTTTGAATGCCGACAGCTGCGACATCGGCTCGCGCACCCCGGGCATCTGGACGGATTCGGCCTGGCCGCGACGCTCGTACGGGTCCCAGTACAGGCGCGGGACCTGCTCGGGGGCGGCCCCGAAGGAATGCTTTCGGGGCCGTCCTCCCCGAGCCAGATGTTGATGGCGAAGTGCGCGGCGTAGATACCGGGAGACCAGGCGGTCGGGTGGCTGATGGGCGTCAGAGATTGAAGACGAGTTCGGCCTGGTCGCGCTTGGTGGTGTGCAGGTCCCAGTAGACCGGGGAGATGTCCTCGGGCCGGGCGGTCGGGAATCCGGGGATCGCCGGCGTGCCGATCGACACGTTGATGGCAACGTGCGCGGCCTGGACACCAGTGCCCTCCAGCTCCTTGTGCAGGTTGATCACCCAGTTGCGCAGCGCCGCGGCGGCGGCATTGACGTTGGCGATCTGCGGCACGGGGTCGACGGAGCCGGCGCCGGTGGTGAACAGCAGGGTGCCCGCACCGGCCTCCCGCATGGCGGGCAGCACCGCGCGGGTGGCGGCGATGGCTCCGTAGAGCTGGAAGTCCATCTCGTGCTGCACGTCGGCCGGCTCGGTGGCGCCCGGGGTGGTCATGACGGTCTGGAGGCCGCCGACCGGGGAGTACTCCAGGACGTCGATGCCACCGAAGTGCGTAGCTGCATCCTTGAGTGCCTGGATGAGGGCGGGGCGGTCGAGGACGTCGGCGGGGAACGCGGCGGCGCTGATGCCCTCGGCGGCCAGCTCACCGGCCAGATCTTCGAGCTTGGCCCGGCTACGGGCAATCAGTGCGACGTCGTAGCCGTGAGTGCCGTAGGTGCGGGCGATGGCGAGACCGAGCTGGGGGCCGGCGCCGACGATGGCGATGGTGGGCATGAGACAGCCTTTCAGTGAAGGGGAGGTGGATAGGGTTATCCGTTTCATTTCCGGAAAGACCTATCCGGTTCGCCGTCCACCGTAACACGAGAATCGGATAAGGCATTCCGGTTTGCTAGTCTGGCGTCATGAGCCCCCGAGACCCGCACACCGAAGCCCGCGTCGGCGCTGCTGTTTCCGCAGGTCAGTCCAAGCGCAGCGATGCGGAGCGCAACCGGGGGCGGATCATCGCCGCCGCGCGCACGGTCTTCGGGCGCGACGGGCTGAACGCGTCGATGGCCTCAGTCGCACGGGAGACCGGGGTCGGGATCGCCACCCTCTTCCGCCACTTCCCCCACAAGGAGGACCTGCTCGCCGCAGTCTTCGCCGACCGCATGAAGACGTACGCACAGGCCACCGACGCAGCCCTGGCCGACCCCGACCCGTGGCATGGCTTCACCCGCTACATCGAGACCGTCTGCGCGATGCAGGCCACCGACCGAGCCTTCGCCGACATTCTGACCATGAACTTCCCGGGCGTTCCGGAGCTGGAGACCTACCACGCTCAGGCATACGAGGGCTTCCTCGAACTCATCGCCCGCGCCAAGAACAGCGGGAAACTGCGCGAGGACTTCACCAGCCGTGATCTCGTGCTGCTGCTGATGGCCAACGCCGGAGTCCTCAGCGCCACTGCCGATGCCGCCCCGGACGCCTGGCGCCGCCTGGTCGCCTGGATGATCCAGTCCTTCCAGGCCCCGGCCCGCGGCCCGCTGCCGGACCCGCCGGAGGACACCGCGCTGTACGAGGCCATGCGCCGCGCCAGCCAGAGCGCCACCGCCCCCGAGACCGGAAAGCGACGCTGAACCAGCGACCGGTGGGACAGGGCGACCGCGATGAGGCCGTACATCGGAGTGGCCTTGCCGGTGGTCGGATCTGCTTGGCAACCTCCCTCAACATCAACCATTCCGCACGTTCGCATAACCAGGTGCACCAGTACTACTCAAAGCCCTGCAACGGGCCTCGAAAGTCGCGGTCGCACGGTTCGCATGGCACGGCCGCGAACGCCTCGGGCCCCTCCGCGTCCGCGGCACCGCGATCGCCCTGCACGGCCTGCTCTGGCCAGACGACATCCGCGACCCCGCCCTGCTGCTCCCCGCCGCCATCCCGCTGGACGACAACGAGATCGACGAGGCCCTGGCCCTGCTCGAGGCCATGACCCAGGACGGCCTCGAAGGCCCGGACTTCACCGACCACTACACCAAAGCCCTGACCGAAGTGATCGAAGCCAAACGAGAACAACGCGAACCCCCCGACACCCCAGGCCAGCCAGCCAGCCGGGCCAGCTGGGCCAGCTGGTTGACCTGATGACCGCCCTGAGCTTGTCCTACCGTTCTGGAGCCGGTCTACCACCGGTCATTCGTAGGATCGGTGAGCCCGAGGGTTCCTGGTAGGGCAGTGAGCTTGTCGCCGCTCGATGGCTGAGAAGACTTGGCCGCCCGGAGCCCGTGACGGTCACAACCGCTCATCGGGATACGCGACTTGATCGCTGTGTAGGACAACGTCGGCAAGGCCGTCCGCGGGACCGCAGAACGAACCACTGACGGAGGCGGTCATGTTCAGGATCTGGGCCGGAGTCGACATCCGCAAGGAGCATCACCACTGTGTGGCACTCGACGCCCGTGGTCAATCACACGCCCAAGAAGCCCTCTTGACCTTCACCGGACAGGAACCATGCGACAGCCTCTGCACTGCCCAGCCCGTACACCGAAACGCTTAACACCCGGACCGGGCAGGCCACCTGGCTCGAAGAACCGTCAGCCCGCCACCCGCCACGACGGGGGCAAAACAACCAGACGACCGGAGACCATCGCCGAACACAACCGCCTGATACCTCGCAAAGGTTAAATAGCAAGCTCAGGAAGTCGCGGGCCATGGCACGGGCCTCGGCGATCTCCGTGCTGCCCTCGAACGCGGCACCGGCCCTGGTCAGACGGTCGGCAAGCCGGTCTGGCCCTCATTTTGGGCAGCAGTATCCATGGAACCGCCTCGCGTCCGAAGCGCCGAGCAGTGCCCACCCCGCATATCCCCGGAACACCACAGCACGCGCCAACACACTAGGTCACGGCGGCGCGTGAACCTGCGGGCCGTGTCTCCGCGGCGTCGAAGTGGGCCGACCGCACGCACGCCTGTGCAGCGAGGCCGGCCGTGCCCTTCTCAGGTGTGGCGCGGGCGAGGCAGCAAGGCGAACGCGCTCTCCGCGATCGAGGTCAGGCGGTCGGGACTGTGACCGTACGCGCCTACGACATCGATCCCGCGGATGACGCTCAGCAGGAGGAACGCGAGGTCCTCGGGGTCCGCGTCGGGGTCGATGTCGCCGTTGCGCTGCGCCGCTCGCACACACTCGGCCACCGCCGCCCGGACCACGGCGAAGCACTCGTTGGCCAGGCGTTTCACCTCGGGGTCGGAGGCGCCGATCTCCAGGGCCATCTTGGCGGCGAAGCAGGCCGCCGCCGCCCGGTCAGAGGCGGGGGGTACGTCGGCGGCGAGTGGCACCCCGTGGACGGCGCGGAGCAGGTATGCGTGCAGTCGTTCCAGGGCGCCCTCGTCCGGTCCGTCGAGCATGTTCCGCGGACCCTGCGCCAGCCGGGCGAAGTAGCCGGTCATCGCCTGCAGCAGCACGCCGTGCTTGCCGTCGAACGCGCCGTAGAGGCTGCCGCGGCCCAGGCCGGTGGCGGCGCTGATGTCGTCGACGCTCGTGCCGTTGTAGCCCGAGGCGCGGAACTGCCGCTCGGCGGCATGCAGGACGTGGTCGCGGTCGAAGCTTCGTGGTCTCGCCATACAAGGAAGGTAAATCCGACCCGCCATATTTGACAACCCAGTACAGAACCTCCTAGGTTTCGGACTGTCCAGTCCATAACCGTCCTGGGCTCACCGGACAGGCTGCGTGCACGTAGACGTCCCAGGCGAACCGGAGCCGGGCTCTCCACTCGGTGGACAGCCACCGTCGTGACCGCTCACCGGCACTGACCCCGGCTTCAGACAGCCGTACTTGCTACTTGGTCCGGGCTTGCCGGACCGCGACGCCGCGACAGCGGCTTGGAGGTTGAACTCATGACACAGGCGACCCAGCGACCGCCCTTCGGCGAGGACTCCCCGGCCAGGGGGTCCCAGGCGACCGACCGCGTCCGTCATCGGACGGTTCAGGCAGGCGGACTGGAGGTTCCGATCCTTGAGGCCGGCAGCGGGCCGCTCGTTGTGTGCCTCCACGGGTTTCCCGACCATGCCGCCAGCTGGACAGGGATCCTCGACCGCCTTGCGCAGGAAGGGTATTGGGCGGTCGCGCCCGCACAGCGCGGATACTGGCCCGGCGGCGCGGCCCTCGACGGCTCCTACAACATTGCCTCGACCGGCCAGGACGTCCTGACCCTGATCGAAGCACTCGGGCGCGAGCAGGCGGATCTCATCGGCCACGACTTCGGCGCCGCGGCGGCGTACGCGGCAACGAGCCTCGACGCGAGCCGTGTCCGCAGGCTGGTCACCATGGCGGGTCCCCCTGCCCGTCAGCTGATGACCGCTTTGGTCACCGATGCCGACCAGCAGCGACGCAGCTGGTACATGTTCTTCTTCCAGTCAGCCATGGCGGAGGCGGCCGTCGAGCTCGACGACTTCGCCTTCATCGACCGGCTCTGGCGGGAGTGGTCACCCGGCTACGAGCTGCCGGACGCGGAGCGTGCCGCGCTCAAGGAAACCCTGGGTGCTCCAGGAGTCCTGACCGAGGTCCTGGGCTACTACCGCCAGCTGTTCACGCCCCCCGCGGACGAGGCTGCCCAATCCCTCCAAGCCCGGGCCTTCGGCGCCCTCACCGTCCCGTCGCTCTACCTCCACGGAGCCGACGACAACTGCATGTCCGTGGAGTTGAGCGACGGCATGGACGACCTGTACACGAACGGCTTCGAACGCATCGTCATACCCGGCGCGGGGCACTTCCTGCACCTCGAACAACCCAAGACGGTCGCTGACCACATCGTCGGCTTCCTGAACAAGTAACCCCCTCCCACCACCCGGAACTTGAAGGGTTGACCGAACCATGACTGACAAGGAAGGCAGGAGGCCATGGCTGTGACGACTCCTGCGTACGCGAGCGACGCGCTGGCCGAGGGGACCGTCGACGCGGTGGTGATCGGCGGGGGCGCCGCGGGGCTGAACGGTGCTCTGATCCTCGCTCGCTCCCGCCGCTCGGTCGTCGTGATCGACAGCGGCTCTCCGCGCAACGCGCCCGCGGAGGCCGTGCACGGCCTCCTCGCCCTGGACGGCACCCCGCCGTCCGAAATCCTTCGACGGGGCCGGGAGCAGGTGCGCCAGTACGGCGGACGCGTCGTGTCCGGCGAGGTGGTCTCGGCCGAGTCCGCCGCCCCGTCAGAGGACGGGGACCTGCGGTTCACCGTCACCCTGGCCGACGGTCGCCGCATGACCGCCCGCCGCGTCCTGGTGGCCACCGGCCTCAAGGATGTGCTGCCGGAGGTGCCCGGGCTCGCCGAGCACTGGGGACACAGGGTGGTGCACTGCCCGTACTGCCACGGCTGGGAGGTACGCGACGAGCCCATCGGCATCCTCGCCACCGGCCCGGCCTCCATCGGCCACGCGTACCTGTTCCGTCAGCTGACCGAGGACCTGACCTACTTCACCCACACCACCGACCTGGACCAGGACAGCCGCGCCCGCTTCGCCGCCCGCGGCATCCGCATCATCGACACCCCCGTCACCGAGGTCGTCGACGACGAGGACGGTGCCCTCGCCGGCGTGCGCCTGGCCGACGGCCAGGTCGTGGCCCGCCGCGTCCTCGCGGTCGCCGCGCCGGTGCAGGCCCGCACAAAGGGCCTGGAAGGGCTGGGCCTGCCGGTGCAGGAGCTGCCGGGCAAGGGCCGCGGTTTCGCCTCCGGCCTGGCCGGCAGCACCGAGGTGCCGGGGGTGTGGGTGGCCGGCAACGTCACCGATCTGGTCGCCCAGGTCGGGGCCTCCGCAGCGGCCGGCGCGCTCGCCGGGGCCGACATCAACAGGATGCTGGCCATCGCGGACACCGACGCGGCCCTCCAGAAGACCGCCGAGGCAAGCCCACAAGGCGCCACAGGATGATCTTGAAGCTCGGAGATCTCAGCCCGCCACCCGCTCACCTCACGGGCAATCAAGCCCTTCCGCTCGTCTGCCCCGTCCCCTTCAGGAGCAACTGATGTCCTTCCTTGCGAACACCCCCGTGGAGAAAATGGCCGGGCCGTACGCGCGGCGCTGGTGGGCGCTGCTCGTGCTGTGTCTGAGCCTGCTGATCACGGTGATGGCGAACACGTCGCTGATCGTCGCCGCCCCCGACATGACCACCGATCTGGGCCTGAGCAGCAGTGATCTGCAGTGGGTCGTGGACAGCTACACCGTTCCGTACGCGGCGCTGATGCTGGTGCTGGGCGCGATCGGCGACAAGTACAGCCGGCGCGGGGCGCTGGTGCTGGGCCTGCTGGTCTTCGCCGGCGGTTCGGTGATGGGGAGCATGGTCGACGAGACCTCACTGGTCATCGTGGCCCGTGCGATCATGGGTATCGGTGCCGCGGTCGTGATGCCGGCCACGCTGTCCCTGGTGGTCGCGACCTTCCCCCGCAGCGAGCGGGCCAAGGCCATCACCGCCTGGGCCGCGACCTCCGGGGTGGCGGTGGCCGTCGGCCCGCTGGTCTCCGGCTGGCTGCTGGAGGACCACGCCTGGGGCTCGACCTTCCTGATTAACGTGCCGATCTCCCTGCTCGCCGTGTTCGGCGCGCTCGCCCTGGTACCGCCGTCCAAGGCGCAGGGCATGGGCCGGATCGACTACGTCGGCGGTCTGCTGTCGATCGTCTCAGTCGGCTCCCTGATCTACGCCGCCATCGAGGGCCCGCACTCCGGCTGGGGCGCCGGCCCCGTCTCCGCCGCCGTGGTCGCCGGCGCCGGTCTGGCCGCCTTCGTCGCCTGGGAGCTGCGGCACCCGCACCCGATGCTGAACGTCCGCAGGTTCGCGCTGCGGCCCTTCACCGGCTCGATGCTCGCGGTGATGTTCTTCTTCTTCGGTATGTTCGCCGTGCTCTACTACTCGACGCAGTTCCTCCAGTTCGTCCTCGGCTACGACGCCCTCGACACGGGCCTGCGGCTGCTGCCGCTGGGCGGTGCGGTGTTCCTCGGGTCCGCGCTGACCGGGATGCTCACCCCGAAGCTGGGGGTGAAGCCGATGGTCGTGACCGGCCTGGCCATCGGCACGGCGGGCATGTTCCTGCTCACCCAGATCGACAAGGGATCGACGTACGGGGACTTCCTGACGCCGCTGATGATGCTGGGCCTCGCGCTCGGACTGGCCATCTCCCCGGCGACCGACACGATCATGGGCTCCTTCCCCGAGTCCGAGCTGGGCGTCGGCGGCGGTGTCAACGACACCGCGCTGGAGCTGGGCGGGGCGCTGGGCATCGCGGTACTGGGCTCACTGCTGGGCACGG
Organism: Streptomyces sp. S3(2020); assembly: GCF_013044505.1. Taxonomy (GTDB): domain Bacteria; phylum Actinomycetota; class Actinomycetes; order Streptomycetales; family Streptomycetaceae; genus Streptomyces. The sequence goes on from NZ_JABERD010000077.1 coordinate 25,477, forward strand.
CCTACCGGGACGAGCTGACCGACCTGGTGGGCAACCGGCTCCCGGCGCAGGCGATGGACATCGCCAAGGACTCGGTCGGCGCCGGCCTGGCCGTCGCGGAGCGGGTCGCGCAGGATCCCTCCGCCGGGCCCCAGCAGGCCCAGGCCGCCGTGGACGCCGTCCACCAGGCCTTCGCCCACGGCGTCGCCCAGACCAGCCTCATCGGCGGGATCATCATGGCCGCCGGAACACTGATCGTCCTCACGGTCATGCCGGGCCGACGCGAGTTCGCAAAGAGCGCCGAGCCGGGGGCCGAGAAGGGGGCCGGCACGGCGGCGAGCGAGGCGGCGACCACGCGGGAGCACACCGGGTCCACCCGCTAGATCGCCGGCGGGGCGTCCGATTGGTCGCCGGGGACGCGCCCGCCGGAGCGTCGGGCACCCCCTGCGCCGGATCGCCCGCCAGGCGCGCCGGGCCGAACCCCACCAACAAGAAATGATCACACGCATCATCGACGTCGCCCACACCATCGCCACCCACCGCACCACCCCAGGCCAGCACCACAACCCCGCCGCAGCCCGCCAAGCCGTCACCACCGGCCTCGAAGCAGACCCCACCGCAGAGCTCCTCTACAGGGCTTGTATGCGGATCGAGTATGGAGCCGGGAACCGGCAGGGACTCCACACCGCCATCACCCGCGTGCAACAGGTCAACCAGGCACTCGACTGCTCACTGGAAACAGAGACCGAGAACCTCATCCGCGACCTCCTCCCCCGCCGACAACAGCGCGGACGGTCCGCCCGACGGTGTGAGTGGGCGATACGCAAGCTGATGTCCGGTTCGCGGCTCGGTTGAGTGAGGTTGGCGGGCCAGGTATTCGCGTGAGGAGTGAGCGTGCCGGGCCAGGCGAACATGTCCACCGATACGGAGTGAGTCCGGGCCGTGAGCACGACGAAGTGCTGTGGCACGATCCCCGTTGTGGATGACCGAACGCATGACGTGGACTGGTCCGGCTTGTTCCATGCCTCGGGACCTGCCAGCGACACGCCGCGGCACCTGGCAGCTCTCCTCGGCAAGGATGCGCGGGCTTCTGTCGACGGGTACTCGCACCTGTGGTCGGCGACGCTTCGCCGCGAGGGCAAGGCATGGCCTGCGACGGCGCCCACCGCGATGCTTGTCACCGGGCTCCTGGACAACCCGCTGCTGGGGCTCGACGATCCCTCGCTGCCCGATGCCATGCTCGCCTATCTGTACGTGGTCGGCGCCGCCGCCGACCTCGGCGACCAGGCGACGGAGATCCGTGCTCGGGTCCAGGACCGCGCGCCGGAGCTACGGGGCTGGACGGTCGAGTACGTGTCGGCTGATGAAGATGGCCGGGCCCGGATGTGGCAGGACGGCACAGGGCTGGGTGAACTCGTCCTCGATCAGGCTGCGCTCGCCTGCTTCGACGTGGTTCCCGTGCTGCTGCAGCGAACACTGCCGTACCTCGCGTCGGAACGTGCCAGGCGCAGGACATGTGCCGCCGCAGCGGTTGGGGCACTGGCGCGGCATCCCGCGGCCTCCGCGCAACGTTCGGAGCTGCTGAAACAGTTGAAGTCGATGGCCCTGGCCGCCGATTCCTCGTACGACCTGGCGACGATGGTGATAGCCATCGGTCACCTCGGCGGCGACACGCGCCCCTGGCTGACTGACCCACATGCAGGCGTTCGGGTCTGCGCGGCCCTGGCGCCCGACCTTGCCGGCAACGACACAGCAGAGCACGTGCTCATGGAACTGGAGCGGTCGCCGCAAGCGTTTAGCAAGTCATTCGGCGACATGGCTCCGCCCCTGCAGCTCCAGTCCCAGTCGCTCCAGGACTTGCTCGCAGGGCGACGCGCGAGCTGATGCCCGATGTCAGCGACCGAGGTTACGGTCGCGGCAGGGCGAACAGCCCTTGCTCGGTCTCTGTCAGGATCCCGCGGTCGGCCAGCCGCTTGAGTTTCAGCAGGACGTTGTTGACGTTGTTGGGCGCGATCTCCAGATCCAACGCCTCGCAGACCGCCCGTGCCCGCAGTGGGGCGTCGGCCGCGGCGTACACCGCCATGATCTGCTGGTAGGCCGGACGGTCCGGCAGCTTCGCGGCCGGCGGCGTCGGCGGGGATGGATCAGGGAGCGCCAGCAGGGCCTTGCGCGTGATGCGTACTTCCTCGGCGAGCCGGTCGAACTCCTCCAATTGCGCGGCGAGTTCCGCGATGCGTCCTCGCGTGGCCTCGGCCTGCGCGGCGATCTCGCGCTCTCGCTGCTCCTGATAGGGCTGAACAGAAAATTGAACCTCCACCGGGCAGGCGGCAGCATCCGGGCGGCGGAGCCGTCCGAATGGATCGGTGACTCGCATTCAGGCGACGATGTCGGAGACGGGGGCGAGCGTGACCTGGTGGCCGAGGTGTTCGAGCTGCCGGACGAGGTCGCGCGTCTTGCGCTGTGGGTTGAGATGTCTCTGGTGCCAGTCCGGGCCGAGTTCCTGATACCGGGCCTGCGGGTCGTCGATCAGATGCCAGACGATGACGGGGATCGAGCGCGCGACGCCAACCAGGGCCTTGGCGTGGCCTCGCCGTTTGACCAGGCGTCGGTAGCGGGCGCCCAGGAAGGTGTCGGTCCGCGCGGCGGCACAGGCGGCCTTGCCCAGAGCGCCCTTGAGCCAGGGGTTACCCTTCCCGGCGGGTCCGGTGGTGCTCTTGGCCCCGGACTGGATGGTGCGGGGACACAGCTTCGCCCACGAGGCGAGATGCGCGGGGGTGGAGAAGACGCTGCGGCCACGCCCTTCTTCAGGTCCCCGGTCTCATCGACCATCAACACCGCGTCTTCGTCGTGCATGTGCTCGACGATGAAGCCGCGCAGGTCGTCGCGGACCGCGTCGGCATCCCACTTCGCCCTCGACAGGAGATGCCGCAGGGTGTACGGGGTCGCCGTATCCGGCGTGCTCGGCCAGCGTCCAACCGTCCAGCGATTCTTGTGTGGCAGGTCCGACAGAAGTCCAGTACGAACTCCCGGGCCCGCCGCCGCGGTTCCACCCGGGCGACCCGCCGCGCAATGCGGTCCATCAGGAGCTCGAACGCGGCCTGCCAGCGGGCGGGATCTGCGCTGTGGCTTGCGGCCACCGTCACCTTGCCTCAGCCTCCGGCCGACCAGGACACGATACGGTCCGGGACGATCGTGACGATGGAGCGCAGGTCCGACCAGCGGGCAACGTAGCTCTCAACGTCCTCGGGGGCGACGTAGCGGCGGGCGATCGCCCGAGCCTCCTCGACCGTGGCAGCGTCATCTGCGGTCGCGACGGTCGCACGTCCGCGGATCATGACTGCCGGGTAAGGCGCATCGAAGGTCTGGACGGAGAAGGAGACCCGCGGGTCGCGCAGCAGGTTGCGCACCCAGACGCGTGCGTCGGTCGTCCAAAGCCTCACGACGCCCGAGTCCCATCGAAACCACACCGGGATGGCGTGTGGTGATCCGTCACGGCGCAAGGTTGCTATGACGCCAAGGGGGGTGGGCAAGGTCTGGGCGAGGAATGCTTCCAGCTCCGCCTCGCGCATGCTCATGTACTCGTTCCTCTCGGGAGTCCAGGCGTGCCGTCTCGACTCGTGCCCGTCTCGGTGCGCCTTGTGCTGGTTCAGGGCCGCGATGCCGACGATGATCACTGCGATCCCTGTGACCGTGGCGCCCGGTGGCGGCGCTCTTCAAGGCACGGCACACCGATGGCCCACGACACCAGCACCCAGGCCGAACCCATGACACGCCTCATGTGTAGCGACCGCTACGAATGTAGCAGTCGCTACAATCAGGCTCAATGGGACGAGGAGGCGTCATGGTCCGAAACACCGCGCGACGCGAGAAACTGGCCGCGCTGGCAACCGACTACGCACTCGACCACGGCCTGATCGGCCTGAGTCTGCGGCCCCTCGCTGCAGCAGTCGGCACCAGCGACCGCATGCTGCTCTACCACTTCGCCGACAAGGACGACCTCGTCGCCACAGTGCTCCGGATCTCCAACGACCGGTCGGTCCAGGCCGTCCGTGCACTGCCACGGTCCCGGAGCGTGCGCGCAGCGGTCCTGGACCTGTGGCGGGTCAGCACCTCGGACCAGTCCGACCACTGCCACCGGATGTACGTCGAGGCCGCCGCCCTGGGGCTACTCGGGCGTGAGCCCTACGTGTCGGTTGTCCGCGAGGCCAACGGGCGCTGGGTGGAAGCCCTCGCCGACCATCTGATCGCTGCGGGCTGCACCCGGGCACGCGCGGCACGCGCGGTGGCGTTGCTGGACGCCGCCTTCATGGGCCTTCAGTTGGACCTGCCGCTCAAACCCGACGAGTCCCACCGCAAGCGCGTGGTCAGCGACCTGGCGGACGCGATCACCGCAATCGCGGGAGGCTGACCAGCACTGCGACATCCGAACTCGACGGCTCCCGCGAGATGTGTGCCCAAGGCCCACATGGTCGCGGTCCGCCAGTCCGGGCCCCGCCGCGCCCGTCCCCGACGCACCGCCGACACAGGAAGCCGATCCAGCCGGGTCGCACATCACCCGACGCAGCACAGCGATACCTGGGTCGATGTGGTGGACAGCTTCCTCTCTCGATCACCCGGTCCGGGGCCCGCCACTACGAACGACCGGCCACCGATCACCGATCGCCGATGAAGATCACGATCTACAGCTGGGGTATTGGCCTCCCGGATCTTCTTGCGCTCTGTCTCGACTCCCGTGCTGGGACGGCTGACCAGTGCGCGACGCCAACCAGTCCTGTCACCAGCATGTTTGCCTGCGTCATGCCCAGGTCCTGCGTCACCGCAGGCACTCGGCCAGCAGGTCGACGACGTCGTGCCAGGCTCGCTGCGCGTGCCTTGGGTGGTAGCCGACGCCGGGGACCACGGGGTGGTCGACAGTCGGGTGGTGGAAGGCGTGCAGGGCGCCGCCGTAGACCGTTAGGCGCCAGTCGATTCCCGCGGCCTGCATCTCGGCCGTGAACGCGTCCCGTTGCGCGGGCGGCATGATCGGGTCTTCGGACCCGACCCCGGCCCACACCGGGCAGCCGATGCGTGCCGTCTCCCCCGGTCGGCCGGTGGTCAGTGCGTTGACAGTCCCGATCGCACGCAAGTTGACGCCGTCGCGCCCGAGTTCCAGCGCGATCGCGCCACCGGTGCCGTAGCCGACGGCTGCGATCCGGTCGGGGTCGGTCCGCGGTTCGGCGCGCAACACGTCGAGCGCCGCGTGGCCGATGCCCCGCATGCGGTCGGGGTTGGCGAGCAGCGGCATGCAACGGGCGAGCATCTCCTCGGGCTCACCCAGATAGCGCCCGCCGTGAAGGTCGAAGGCCAGCGCTACATATCCCAGCTCGGCGAGAGCATCGGCCCTACGGCGCTCGACGTCGCTGAGCCCCACGCCCTCTGGCCCGACCAGCACCGCGGGCCGGCGATCGACTCCGGCCGGGAGCGCGAGGTGCCCGATCATCGTCAAACCGTCAGCCGGATACTCGACCGCACGCGTCGCAATCGTCGTCATGCGACTGGACTGTAGTGATCGTCGAGCCCGGCCCGGCCGTTGCTCTGCCGTCGGCAGAGCAACTCCGTCACCAACCCCGTTGCCGCAGCAGCGGTTTCGGATCACCCGCCCTGGCCACAGGGTTGGAGGTGGACCTGCCGGTTCTTCCGCCGGGGCACACCCTTCGCCGGACGGGCAGCCGTTTGAATCAGCAGTGAACGGGGAGCCGTCCGGGCGGGCCTGCCTGAGTGCTTTTCAGATCGCCTCGCAGGTGCCGCGCACGCGATCAACGTTTCGGTGCACGGTGTCTCGCTCGTCTTCGGAGAAGGGCCGCTCGCGCAGGAACGGCTGTGGGGAATCGATGAGTTGCTGTTCGTGGGCCGAGTACAGCTGGCGCGGCCTGGTCGGCCTGGGCAAGGTTGATCGGTGTTGTAGGGCGCGTTGATCTCCTCGGACAGCCGGACAGCCGGACAGCCGGTGCAGCCAAGCCGGCACCTCGAATAGGTCGTCCCCGACCTACCGTCCGTCGTGCTCCTGCATCGGAACGATTTCCAGCGCCCCGTCACCGATGATGAACTGACACCTGGCCATCGTCTCGGAAGAACCTGCCACCCGGCACGGATCTCCCAGGGACGCGGCAGACTCGTCCTCGGGCGTACGGAAGAGGACGGAATCGGCCGACGATCTGTTCTCGGGGCTCGTCCGGCTCATCAAGGCCGGTGAGCTGGCGCCCGGCGAGGCCGCCGGGACGGGCGTGCTTCTGCTGTTCGCGTGCTTCGAGGCCTCCCCGTTCGGTACAGGGAGGCCTCCGGTTCCTGGGTCAGGCCGAGTTCTGGACGGGGGCGCTCTCCGCGACCGCGCGCCATACCTCCGCGCTGAGGTCCGGCATCCGTGCCGCCTGCACGTCGGCGGCCAGTTCCCTCAGGCGGTGGTCCGCCTCGGGGTCGCCGGCGTAGTTGGCGAGGAGTTCCTGGAGCAGTCTGAAGCGAATCTGGTCCCGGTACGTCAGCAGGTGCACATCGCCCTCGCCGGCCGCGACGAGTTCGGCGGAGTGTTCCATGCTCCCCTGCCGGTAGGCCAGTTGGGCCTTGAGGAGGAGCAGTTCCTGTACGTTCCTCGGCGCACCGGCGAGCTTGAGCGCGGGTTCCACCTCGGTCAGCAGGGCCTCGGCCCGGTCGAGGCGGGGCGGTAGGGACTGGAGCGAGAGGCTTGCGGCGGCCAGTCTGAGGCGCATCCACAAGGTGAGTTCCTCGCGGCTGTCCAGAGCCGCGAGCGCCCGCTCGATGAACTCGAAGGCCTGGCTGAAGTTGCCTTGCCTGGCCCGGACGGTGGACGCGGTCCAGTAGGCCTCGGCGGCGAGCGCCCCCTCGCCGTGCGGCAGGCTCTCGCACACTTCGGTGCTGAGGGCGGCCGCTTCCGCGAGGTTGCCGAGTTCCGCCTCGGCGGAGATGAGCAGGAGCTTGGCGCGGACGAGATCCGCGGTCAGTACGCGCAGTTGGTGCCGCCGGGTGAGCTCCAGCGCTTCCTGGGCGGAGCGCCGGGCACCCTCCATGTCGCCGAGGTTGCGGCAACATCGGGCGATGCGTTGCAGCACGTAGACGTGGAGTGCCGGGCGGTTCAGCTCGCGGCTCATCACCTCCAGTTTCTCCAGGACGGCGCACTCCTCCTGGAACTCGCCGAGTGCCGAGTGCTGGCGGGCGAAAAGGTCGAGGGCCTCCCAGCGCGTTGTGGCGTCCACGTCGATGGCGGTGCTCAGCGCGTCGTTGAGAAGGTCGCGGACCTCTCCGTCACGCTCGCCCTGCGGTCGTGAGGAGAGGGTCATGACCAGGTCGGCCAGATCGTTCTCGGAGTATCGGGCGAAGCTTTCGGCGGGCACGTCCAGTTGCTCGGCCAGGTACGCCACGGCACGGTCGGTCGGGGGGCGTGCTCCGGATTCGAGCCTGGACAGGTATGCGGCCGACATTCCGGGTCCGGTCAGCTCCGACTGCGACTTGCCCTGCTGCAGTCGCAACTGACGCAGGCGTCGGCCGAAGCTCGGCTGCTCCAGCATGAGTGGATCCGTCCTCGAGGGTGATGATCACGATGAGCCAGCGGCGCCCCGCACAGGCGCGTATGGCCCCAGAAGGCACTCAAGGGGGAGCCGCCTCGGCGACTCCCCCTGCGCTTGAGTATGGCAAATCTTGTCTATGTTTGGCAAGACTGCGTTTTACCCGACTTTGACCCGTCAGGGCCAGTCTATGACATCCGCGACCAGGGCCGATGAGGTGCTCACGGACGCCTGCGCGGAGGCATGACCGGACGCGTGTCCCGCGGGGAGGAACAGGAAGAGCGCCAGGGCAGCCAGTCCGCCGGTGAGAATCTTCACGATGATCGATCCTTTGCCTTGTTGCCAGGTTGAACGGGATGGATGCGATCACCGTTGACCGCGGGCAAGAGGCACTCCAGAGGTGGCCATCTCCCCCGTGTGACCCGCCTGATGTCATCAAGCTAACCCCGACCCAACGCGTTGGCAAGCCTTGACAAGAGTTGGCAACTATCGGCTGTTCACCTCGTCATCGCTTAGACGCTCCCCGCCATCCACATCTTCCTCATCGCCAGGTCCGGTCCGCCGGTCACGGATAGAGGCGGCGCTCGTAGTCGGCCCCGTACCGCTCTTCGAGCACCTCAAGGGGTACGTCCCTCCACTCCGTGCTCCTGGCGATGAGCGCTCTGGACGGCGCGGCCTGCGGCGTCCAGGACTCGGGGTCCCAGACGCCGGCCCGCATGAACGACTTCGCACAGTGGAAGTAGGCCTCCTCGACGTCCACCAGAAGCGCCAGTTTCGGCCGATTGCCCTTGACGACCATTTCGTCCAGCAGCGCCGGCGAACGGACCAGCCGCGCCCGGCCGTTGACCCGCAGAGTGTCGCCCCGCCCCGGAATCACGAAGATCATTCCGATGTGCGGGTTCTGCAGGACGTTGCGCCAGCTGTCGAGTCTCCGGTTGCCCGGCCGGTCCGGCACCGCCAGCGTCGAGTCGTCGAGGACCTGCACGAAGCCCGCCGGATCGCCCTTCGGGGACACGTCACAGGTGCCGTCCGCGGCCGCCGTCGCGATCAGCACCAGTGGCGTGTGCCGGATCCACGCCCGCTCGAACTCGCCCAGCCGCCGGGTCGCCTTGCTGAAGACCACCGGGTTCGCCTCGCCGATCAGGCTGCGCAGTTCCTCCTCGGACGTGATCTCGACATGGTCGTGGTCCGCCGGGACATCGGACCCCGGCACGGCCGGATCCGGTCGCGGTGCGGGGCGCGCCCGGTCACTCGGGGGCATCGGCCGGCACCTCCGTGCGGACGACGACGGCCGCGCCGGTCTTCTCGCACAGCGCGAGCGCGGCGTCCGCGTCGGGCCCCACGGCGACCACCTGCCCGATCCGGTCCCAGCTGGAGCGCAGTGGCCGTACGGTGTCGCCGACGGCGACGTCGAGGGCGAGGGTCAGTACGTCCGCCTGCTCCGCGGCCTCCGCCAGCCCCTCCACCGCCGTCACCGTGCCCGGCTCCGCGCTCAGGAAGCGGGTCGCCGCGGCCTGCCGCAGCGCGGGTCGGGTCTCCAGCGCCGGCAGTGTGCCGCTCGCCCAGGCGACGGTGTAACGCTCGATGTCGAAGCCGTACGCCGCCTCCACCAGGTCCCGGATGCGGTCGCCGCCCGGCCGGTTGTGCGACTCGATCACCCGGGGTCCCCGGTCCGAGAGCCGCACCTCCGTGTGGCTCGGGCCCTCGCGGAGCGCGATCGCGTCGAGGAAGGTCCGCACACAGCGCTCGATCGCGCGGGCCGCGTCCGGGTCCACCCGTGCGGGGACGACATGGCCGAGTTCCACGAAGTTGTCGGACGTCAGCTTCTCGGTGATCGCCACGATCACATGTCGGCCGGCGAAGGTGAAGGCCTCGACACTGAACTCCGGTCCGTCGATGTACTCCTCCATGATGAACCGTTCTATAGGGAACGCCGAGGCGAACTGGTGCTCCACCCCGCGCAGTCCTCTGGCGGTCTCCCAGACGCCGTCGAGTTCCGCCTCGTCCGCGACCAGTTGGAGGCCGAGGCTGGCGATGCCGTCCACCGGTTTCACGATGAAGGGGTATCCGTGGGCCGTCGCGAACCGGTCGAGGCTCTCCCTGCCGTCGAGTTCCTCGGCGGCGACGGTGATCTCCGGTGCCGTAGCGGCGAGGTGGCGGCGCATCCGGAGCTTGTCCCGCAGCAGCAGGGTCACCTCGTGGGAGACACCGCCGAGCCCCAGCAGGTCGTTGATGCGGGCGGCGGGTTCCACCCCGGCCTCGCTCGTCGTCACGGCGGCCGTGAAGCCGTACACCTGATGGGCCGTGGTGATCAGGGGCTCGAGTATGTCCCAGTCCCGGTAGTCGACCAGCAGCGCGGCCTCCACCAGCTTGGCGTGCTCCGCGAGGAACAGCTCGGGGCGCTGCAGGAGGACGACCTCGTATCCCTGTTCCTTGGCTTTGCGGACGTTCTCGATGCGTCCGCCGACGATCAGGACGCGCTGTCGGGACATGGAACTCCTCGCTCGGATGGGGGTGTTGAGATGGCTCGGCGGGTACGGGGCGGTCACGCGCCGGGGGCGGGTGCGGGAGCTGTGTCTATCTCCACCACGGCCTCGGTGACCAACCGCTGGGCCAGCAGGCGCAGTTCCTGCCCGGTCGGGCATTCGAGCACCGCCCAGGCCAGGCGGTCGCCGGAGTTCTGCGCGGGGCGCACCTGCGCGCCGGGGGCGAGGCGGGCGTCGTGCTTGGCGACCTGGGGACTGCCTGCCCACGCGGCGAGGCCGAGGGTGGTGAGCCGGCCCGCTTCCGGCGCCGACAGGAAGAGGCTGCCGGCGGCGCGCACCGGCTCCGGCGGCGTGGCCGGAACCTCGCCGAGTGCGAGGCGCAGACAGGCGGCGAAGACGTCGAAGTCGTGGGCGCGGGCGACGAGTTCCATGATGTGGTCGCCCGGGGTACGGACGGCCACCTCCATGATCACCAGATCGTGGTCCGCGCGCGCCCGGAACTCCAGGTGGACGATGCCGGTGACGAGGTTCAGCGCCGCTACGACGCCTGCGCACAGCTGGTCAGCGGCCTTTCGGAGGAGGGGACGGTCCACGCCGTAGCCGGCCTCGTGGAACAGCTCGACGAAGTACGGCGGGCCGCTGGTCTCCTTGCGGGTCAGGTTGGTGAACAGGAGCCGGCCCTGGTGCACCAGCGCCTCCACGCTGTACTCCTGGCCCTCCACGTACTCCTCGACCAGCAGCGGGCCCTCGCTCTCCCGCCTGGCCACCACGTCGTCCCACTCCGCGACGCTCGAGATCCGCTCCACGCCCTGACTGCCCTGCAACGACACGGGTTTCACCACGACGGGCAGCCGGGCGAGCGCCCACTCGCGCTGGTCGGACAGCCTTAGTGTGTGCCGGTGCCCGGGCTGTGGCAGGCCCGCGCGGTGGAACTCGGCGCGCTGAAAGGCCTTGTTGCGGGAGACGGTCGCGGCGTCGAGGCCGGGGCCCGGCAGTCCGAGGCGGTGCTGCACCATGGCCGCGGCCATGACGTGGGCCTCCGCGAAGGCCCACACGGCGTCCGGAGTGAGCCGGCCGGCCAGGGTCATGGCCGGGGAGAGCCAGCTCTCGTCCCGGGTCGCGGTCTCCTCCGCCACCGGTTCGAAGTCCACGATGCACGGGAAACGCCCGGTCAGGGCGGCGCGCCGGGCGCGTGTCTCGACGATGCCCACGCGCAGGCCCGCTTCCTGGGCCGCGTGCAGGTAACCCTCGGCCATGACGCCCGCGCCGATCAGGAGGACGGTCTGCTGCTGTCGTGTGTCTGTCATGGTGCTCCGTACGTTGTCAGGAGGTCTTCCAGGTCGGCCAGCCAGTGTTCGGCCCAGCGGGCGGGCCGGACATCCGTGTCGATCTGGAGGAGCAGCCGCATGCCCGAGTCGTCGACATCGGCGCTGAGGTAGTGGGCGGACTGCCAGAGCATGACGCTGTCCACCCAGGCGCTCTCGGCGTCGGCCGCGGCCCGGCGCAGCTCTTCGGCGTCGGTCTCCCGGAGGGGCAGCGAGGTCGCCCGCGGGCGGTAGTTGAGGGTCGGGGCGCCGTCCAGCCGTATACCCCGCTCCTTCTCCACCGTGGCGCGCAGTTCCGCCAGGGCGGCGGGCGGGCAGGGGCCGGCCCCGTAGGCGCGCAGGGAGGCGGACGCGGTGCGGCGCACCAGTTCCGCGAAGGACGCGTCCCGCGTGTCCACACAGCACAGCACCGGCTGGGAGCAGGGCACGACGGCGTCCACGGTCTCCGGGCGCAGCCTGTTCGCGGAGATCAGCTGGACGACGCCGTAGCGCTCGCCGGATCGTGCCGCGTCGACGGCCAGTACGGCCGCGGTGAGGACGGAGGCGGGGCTCTCCCCGGTGCGGGCCGCCACGGCGCCCACGGCGAGGTCGAGTGCGGCCGACCTCCGGCGCAGGAAGCGGAACCGCTCGCCGGTGGCCGAAGGGCCGGCACCGGTGGGGGCCGCGGGCATGCGCCGCAGTGTCTGCTCGGCGTGCCGCAGCGCTCGTCGAGGGGTGCGGCTCGCCTCGGCCTCGGCCAGCTCTCGTGGTTGCAGTGCCTCGACGGCACAGCCGGGTGCGGTCCGTGCGACGGGGTCGGCCCGCGCGCACCGGGCGACCAGGAACGCGCCGACCGGCAGCAGCGCGAAGGCGTCCACGGCGACATGGCTGAAGGCCAGGGCGAGGAAGCGGGGCCCTTCCCCGGTGCCGATCAGGGCGGCCCGCAGCGGCCATTCCTCGACGACGTCGAAGGGGCGGCGGGCGAGGTCCGCGAGCACGGCCTCGGCCGCCGCCCGGACGTCGTGGTCCGTGGCGGGCGCCGTGACCTCGTGCACCGCCACGTCCAACGAGCCCTGGCGGTGCACGTACTGGCCGGGAGGGACGGTCCGTGTCACCCGGCTGCGCAGGCTCTCGTAGCGCTCGACGAGCTCGCGCAGCGCGGTCGTGGCCTCCTTCTCATCCGTGCCGGCGATGAGGGGATAGAGCCGGGTGATGGCCAGGCTGCGGCCGTGCGGGCGGGCCGCGTCCAGTTCCGCCAGGTAGTACTGCTGACTCCAGGTCAGTGGGGCCGGGCCGGTGCCGCCCGCCGTGAAGGGCACGGACACCGTGTGGCGGGGGGCCGCTCCGGCCGGGCTCGCCGGCCCGTGCTCGGGCACCATGCCGACTAGGCCCCCTCGGCGCCGGCGCCGGCGGGCGACCAGACGAAGGTGAGCTCCCCGCCCGCCGCGTGCGCCCGTCCGAGGGCCTCGTCCCGGTCGGCCCCCTCGGCGATGATCCAGGCCGCGCGGTCCCGGTTGGAGCCGTTGGCCTCGTAGGTCATGCCCGCCTGCACTCCGGGGCGCAGGTGCACCTCGTGGACGCCCTTGACGGCCTTCGCCTCCGGCATGCCGTCGATGGCGTCGAGACGGCCACTGCGCCGCAGCATCAGGAAGTGGATCGCGGCCGTACGGTCGCAGCGCAGGGTCAGATCGGGGGTGCCGCCGAGGAGCGCGATCATGTGCAGGCGGCACATGTCGACGCCGCTGGCGATCCGGACGGCCTCGGGGATGCGGTCGCCCGCGATCCGGCCGTTGACCTCGATGACCCGGGCGTCGGTGCCGTCCGCGGTGAGCTTCAGTTCCACGTGCGAGGGACCCCAGGTGACACCGATCGCCCGCACCGCCTGCTCGGCCTTGTCGACCAGGAGCCGTTCGCGTTCGGGCGACAGGGCTGCGGGGAAGACGTGCCCCATCTCCAGGAACAGCGGCGGCTCGCTGCCGATCTTCTCGGTGAGGCCGAGGACCTTGCCGTGCACGATCTCGGCCGAGTACTCGGCGCCCGGCACGCACTCCTCCACGACCACCTTCGGGGTCACCGTGTGCCCGAGGTACTCGCCGAGTTCCATGACCTGGCCGGTGATCGCGGCGACGTCCTCGGCCGAGTCGCAGCGGCGTACGAAGAGACTGCCCGTCAGATCCAGCGGCTTGACGACCACGGGGTAGCCGATGGCCTCGGCGGCGGCCACCGCCTGCGCGGGGGAATCGGCGACCTGGAAGAGCGGGTTGAGACCCGGGGTGCCCGCCATGGCCTCGCGCATCGCCGCCTTGGAGCGGCAGATCGCCACCGCCTCGGGGTCCGGGCCGGCCAGGCCCAGTCGGGCGGCGACCGCCGCGCCCGTGTCGCAGTAGTACTCGTACACGGACGTCACGCCGATCACCTCGCCCTGCGTGGCGAGTTCGCGGCAGAAGTCCACGACGGCGTCGACGGAGTCCACGTCACAGGCGCGGATCTCCACGCCGAGTTCGGCGTAGTCGTGCAGCAGGGAGGGGTGCAGCGCTGCCGGGTCGGCGGCGACGATGATCGGTGTGACGCCTTGTTCCAGCAGGTAGCGGGCACAGTCCTGGCCCGCGCCGGTCCACGGCGAGTCGATGAAGACCACGAAACGGGAAGGCATGATTGCTCCATTCACTTGCTCAGGGGGGCGGTGTGCGCCGAGGGGAAGTCCTCGGGCGCGGGCAGGTCGCGCATGCTCCGCAGCCGGGAGCAGACCAGCCACAGTCCGCCGGCGCTCATCCCCGCCCCGGCGACGAACAGGGCGGTCCGCACTCCGGCCCACTCGCCCAGGGCGCCGCCCGCCAGGGAGCCGAGCGGCAGGATTCCCCAGACGAGGAAGCGCACGCTGGCGTTCATGCGGCCCAGCAGGTCGGGCGGGCACAGCGCCTGCCGGATGCTGGCCTGGCCGACGTTGTAGACGATGATGCCGAAGGCCGTGGCGAACCAGGGTCCGGCGAACAGCAGCGCGGCCCAGCCGTCGCCGGCGAGCGGGATCAGCAGGGTGGTGGGCACTGTCGCGAGATAGCCCAGCCGCATCGCGCGGACCTGGCCGAGCCTGAGGGCGAGCCGGCCGGAGAGGGCGGCGCCGAGCACTCCGCCGACCCCGCCGATGGTCATGAGGACGCCGACGAGGGTGCCCGAGAAGCCGATCTCGTCCACCAGCAGCAGCGTCACCAGCGGCACGGTCATGGCGTAGAAGAAGTTGTACGTGGCGGCTGAACCCGTGATGGCGCGGAACACCGGGTGGCCCAGCACGAAGCGCAGCCCCTCGCGGATCTCGGCGCCCATGCGCCGGTCGGGGCGTCCTTGCGGGACCGGTTCGGCGGTGCGGACGCGGGAGAGGAGGAACACCGACAGCAGGTGGGCGACCGACTGGGCGCACATCGTGGCGGTGGCGCCCGCGAGTTCCACCAGGGAGCCGCCGAGGGTGGGGCCGACCGTCCGGGAGACCGAATTGGTGCTCTCCAGGCGGGCGTTGCCCTCGACGAGCCGGTCGCGGCCCACCAGGACAGGGATGTAGGACTGGTAGGCGATCTCGAAGAACACGGTGGCGAACCCGATCAGCAGCATCCCGGCCAGCAGGACCGGGAAGGAGATCCGGTCCAGGAAGAAGCCCACACCGATCAGGACCATCAGGGCGGCCCGCAGCAGGTCGCAGACGATGAGGACGGGGCGCCGCCGGGCCCGGTCGACCAGGACTCCGGCGGGCAGCCCGACGAGCAGGAAGGCGAAGGTCTGCGCCGCCCCGAGCACTCCCATCTGCATCGGGGTCGCGGCGAGCGTGGTCGCGGCGAGCAGCGGGATGGCGGTCCTGCTGGTGTTCGTCCCGATCATGCTGATCGTCTGGGCGCCCCAGAACAGCCGGAACTCGGCGTTCTTCAGCAGTGACATGTGGACTCCCCCTGGTCTAACGGCCGGTCGTGAGGCTGGTGGTCCATACCCCGGGGCCCGCGACGAAGGAGTTGTGGCTGCGGTTGACCCGTAGCCGGCCGTCGTGTCCGTCGATGTTCCGGAGCAGTGCGAAGACATTGCCGGCGAGGGTGATGTTGCCCGCGTTGTGCCGCGTGCCGTCGGGTCCGACGACCACCGCGTTGGCGCCGATGGAGAACTCGCCCGTGATGGGGTTGGAGGTGTGCGCCCCATTGGCCTGCACCACGTGCAGCACGGTGCGGCCGGGCCGGAACTCGGTGC
The DNA here is from genome assembly GCF_013044505.1 of Streptomyces sp. S3(2020). Lineage (GTDB taxonomy): Bacteria > Actinomycetota > Actinomycetes > Streptomycetales > Streptomycetaceae > Streptomyces. The sequence continues at coordinate 41,026 of NZ_JABERD010000077.1, forward strand.
CGAGGTCGGTGGTGTGACGCAGCAGCAGATAGCCGGGCTGGACGGTGACCATCTCGCCGCCGGGGCCGCGCTGCCCGGAGCCGGTGCCGGTCGTGCCGGCCTCGGCCGCGGTGCGGCGGGCGCTGAGGAAGCCGCGCAGCGCGCCGTCCTCGATCAGCACGGTGCGGCCGCAGGCCGTTCCTTCGCCGTCCCAGGGGACAGGGAGCGGGCTGTCGGGTGCGGTCGGGTCGTCCACGAGGGTGACGCCGGGTGAGGCGACCGCTTCGCCGGTGCGGTCCGCGAGCGGGGAGCGTCCTTCGAGGACGGAGTCCAGCAGGAAGGCGGGGACGATCAGCGAGAGCAGCTTGACCAGCACCCGGCCGTCGACCAGGAGGTCGTCGTAGGCGAGTCGCGGGACGGGCCTGGCGGCCAGCAGGCGTGCCAGGCCGACGAGTTCGGGCAGCTCCGTGCGCTCGGTCCGGTCGAGGAGATCCGGTACGGAGCGGCCGTAGGCCTGGTGGCCGATGTAGCCGATGCCGTCGCCGCGAGCGGTGATCCGGGTGTGCAGTTGGACGACGCCCGTGTCGTAGCCGATGGGCCGGGCTCCGGCGCGGTGCAGCCGTATGCGGGAGCGGTCGGCGCGGGCGCGCAGTTCGACCTCGATGCCGTCCTCGCCGGCGCTCAGTTCCCGCAGGCGTGCGGTGGCCTCGGCGTCCAGGTGCGGTGGCGGGGTGTCCGGCGTCCGGTGCGGCGCATCCGGGGCGGGCG
>NZ_JABERD010000078.1 GCF_013044505.1 Streptomyces sp. S3(2020)
GCGGGCACTCGGTGTCCCTCGCTCAGGCCGCGCCGCGGGCCGGGTTCGCGCCGCTCGCGCCGGACGCGCTCGGCAGCCCGGACCCGGCGGCGGTGACCGGAGCGGCCCGTGGGCCGACCCCGGTCACCCTGTTCTTGCCGGAGGGGGGGGAGCCGACCCCGCGGGACCAGGTTCCGGCCCGCCCGGCATTACGGATGACGGTCCGAGCAGGCAAGATGGGCGGCAGAACAGTACACCTGACGTACGTGAGGCGTTCGCCCAGGGGTCGGCCCGCCGATCATGGTCCGCAACACGGATGAAATGGTGTTGTGGTGGGATGCTCAGGTGCCCGACCGTCTCGCGCGGGACCGGAGACAGGTGGCCTGACCAGCAAGGATGGGGAAGCGGAAGATGGACAAGCAGCAGGAGTTCGTGCTCCGGACGTTGGAGGAGCGCGACATCCGGTTCGTACGCCTGTGGTTCACGGACGTGCTGGGCTTCCTCAAGTCCGTCGCCGTGGCCCCGGCCGAACTGGAACAGGCCTTCGACGAGGGCATCGGATTCGACGGCTCCGCGATCGAGGGATTCGCTCGCGTATACGAGTCCGACATGATCGCCAAGCCGGATCCGTCGACCTTCCAGATCCTGCCGTGGCGCGCCGAGGCGCCCGGTACGGCCCGGATGTTCTGCGACATCCTCATGCCGGACGGCTCGCCGTCCTTCGCGGACCCGCGCTATGTGCTCAAGCGCGCGCTGGCCCGCACCTCGGACCTGGGCTTCACCTTCTACACCCACCCCGAGATCGAGTTCTTCCTGCTGAAGGACAAGCCGCTGGACGGCACGCGTCCCACGCCGGCCGACAACTCGGGCTACTTCGACCACACCCCGCAGAACATCGGCATGGACTTCCGCCGCCAGGCGATCACCATGCTGGAGTCGATGGGCATCTCGGTGGAGTTCTCCCACCACGAGGGCGCGCCGGGTCAGCAGGAAATCGATCTGAGGTATGCGGACGCCCTGTCCACGGCGGACAACATCATGACGTTCCGCCTGGTCATGAAGCAGGTGGCGCTGGAGCAGGGCGTGCAGGCGACGTTCATGCCGAAGCCGTTCTCCGAGCACCCGGGCTCGGGCATGCACACGCACCTGTCCCTCTTCGAGGGCGACCGCAACGCGTTCTACGAGTCGGGCTCGGAGTACCAGCTCTCCAAGGTCGGCCGCTCCTTCATCGCGGGCCTGCTGAAGCACTCCGCGGAGATCTCCGCGGTCACCAACCAGTGGGTCAACTCCTACAAGCGCATCTGGGGCGGCTCGGAGCGCACGGCGGGCGCGGGCGGCGAGGCCCCCTCGTACATCTGCTGGGGCCACAACAACCGCTCGGCCCTGGTCCGCGTCCCCATGTACAAGCCCGGCAAGACCGGCTCCGCCCGCATCGAGGTCCGCTCGATCGACTCCGGCGCCAACCCGTACCTGGCGTACGCGGTCTTGCTGGCCGCCGGCCTCAAGGGCATCGAGGAGGGCTACGAGCTCCCGCCGGGCGCCGAGGACGACGTCTGGGCGCTCTCCGACGCCGAGCGCCGCGCGATGGGCATCGAACCGCTGCCCCAGAACCTCGGCGAGGCCCTGTCCCTGATGGAACGCAGCGACCTGGTCGCCGAGACCCTGGGCGAACACGTCTTCGACTTCTTCCTGCGCAACAAGCGCCAGGAGTGGGAGGAGTACCGCAGCGAGGTCACCGCCTTCGAACTGCGGAAGAACCTGCCGGTTCTGTAGAACGCGTACACCGCGGGGCCGACGGTCGTGGACCGTCGGCCCCCGCGTCTTTGCCTGGTTCCGCCGGTGGGCTACTCGCCGGTCAGCTTCGCGATCACCTGGTGCAGGGGTTCCGTCTCGCGGCGCTTGTACTCCTGGATCGCCCAGCCGTTGCCGTCCGGGTCCTTGAAGTACATGAAGGTGGCGCCGTCCTGCGGGGCGAACTGCACCGGCTCGCTGACGTCGAGGCCGCGCGCCTTCAGCTCGTCGTACGCCGCCTTCGCGTCCGTGACGCACAGCTGCATGCCGTGGTACGTCCCCGGCTGCGGTGTGCCCGTGGGGACCTGGAGGCCGTCGACCAGGGCGATGGAACAGCCCGAGCCGGGCGGGGTCAGCTGGACGATGCGTACGCCCTCCATCACCTCGCCGTCGAGGTCCACGTGGAAACCGACCTTGTCCTGGTAGAACTCCTTGGCCCGGTCCACGTCGGAAACCGGCAGCAGGATCACTTCGAGGGTCATGTCCATGGCGTTGACTCCCTTGTCGACGTCAGTCGAACCGCCAGCGGGTCTGGCTGAGCGGCTCCCCCTTACCGAAGCCGAAAACCGCGCGGGGCGCCACCGAGAAGACGAAAGCGTGCCCGGCACCACGGTGGAAGCCGCCGTTCCGGAGCTTCAGCGCCTCGGACCCTTTCGCAAGGGCAGGCCCCCTCGCGGGTCCGGAAGCCATCGGTCACAGCACCTCCGGGTCGGGGAACACCCGGGCCACCGCGGCCGTACGGCTCGACACCCCCAGCTTGCCGAAGGTGTTCTCGAGGTGCTTGCGGACGGTGCTGGGGGAGACGACGAGTTGTTCGGCGATCTGCGGAGTATTGAGCCCCCGGGCCACGCAGCGCAGGACGTCCAGCTCCCGGTGGGTCAGCCGCACGGGAGGCCGGCGCCTGCGGGCGGCCTCCTTGTAGATGTCGTACACATGGGGAGCCATGAGCGTCAGGGTGGTCATCTCGTGGTCGGTGAACGGCTTCGGACCGGTGCGGAAGAACTGGAAGACCCGGGTGCGGTTCGGGGCGGTGGGCAGCGCGATGTCCGCGATGTTCGGGTGCGGGGCGAGGAAATCGGTGTAGATCGGCAGATTCCGCAGCTCCCGCACCGAGAGGAAGTCCGCCATCTGGGTCGTCTCGGGAGCGTCGTGCGGCCGGCAGACCTGCAGGCACTGGAGGTGCTGGTGGCGCCAGCGCCAGTACGCGTCCATCGAGCAGTCCTCGTACGCGTCGACCGTCTCCTGGCTGTTGAGCTCCCGCCTGGTCGGGATGTCCAGCTCGCAGAAACTGGCGGCGTCACAGGGGACCAGACGCTGTAGCCCCCACAGCAGGGACATCGGCGGCAACCCGTCCGAGAGGTCCTGGCGAGCCTCCGCCAGGACGTCCGCCATACGCCGTAGATGCACTTCCGCCGTCGTCATGGGTGCCTCCCGAGGACGGTCCCCGCCTCCCGCGAACGTACTCCCGCGCCGCCCGTGAACACCGGGATTCGCCAAATGACGAATGGGCCCGGACAGCCGACCGGAGCATCGTCGACCTGGGCAGCACTTCGGCTGCCGGGAGAGACGGAGGTATCCATGCGTCCCCACCTGAGCCCTTCGCGCCCCTCGCGCTCCTACGACGGTCGCGGCCACCCACGTCCGCACAGGGCCTCCGTCCTCGCCGCGGGCGCCGTCACCCTCGTCGCGGCTCTCCTCGCCACCGGCTGCGAGGCCGCGACCACGCAGGCCGCCCCCGAGGCCGCTCCCGGGAAGGCCGAGGCCTTCACGACCGTCCGCTTCACGCTCGGCCCCCGCGGTGGCGTCCAGCTCCACGGGACCTCCCGCGAGGCGGTCACCCCGGCCGGGTCCTACACCGTTCGCGCGGGCCGCGCACACCCCTTCGCCCGCCCCGACGGGAGTCTGCTGGTGGTGCTGCGGCACTGGCCCGAGGACCGTACGGAACGGGCCTCGCGCGGGCGGGCGCCCCGGCGGCTGGAACCGCCGGAGCAGTCCGCGGTCGAGACGGGCTTCCTGGTCGACACCGCGGACTGGGTGCTGGCCGACCTCGACGGGCACCCGCTCCAGTGGCTGCGCGACGACACGATCCGCGTCGACACCACGAACGGCACCGTCGGCGACCTCAGCAGCCTGACCCTGTCCGGACCGCACGGGGGTCGGTCCGGACAGCCCGTCCCGCCGCCGGGCGATCCCGGGTGCGAGAAGCCCTCGCAACTGGTCCTCCCGTCGGTCGAGCCGGGCGCGTCCGTGACGGCCGTACTGACCCGGCTGCGCGCCCGCTGCCTCGACGTCCAGTACGCCACCCTGCCCGGCAAGGGCAGCCCCGGCACCGTCCAACGGGTGTACGTCCCCCTCGCGGGCCACCCCGTCGCGGCCGCCTTCCTGCCACCCCTCGAAGGCACCACCGCCCCGGGCCGCATGCCCGGCGACAAGGTCCTCACCGACCCGTCCCGCCCGGCCACCGTGGTGCTCACCCGCTGACTCGCTGACCCGGCATCCGCCCGCCGCGTCCTGGCCCGGTCGCCCTCTCCACCCCAGCCCCACCCGGAAACACCCACTCGATCCGCCCCGGCGCTTCTCACCCCCTCTCCGGTTACGCTCAAGCACGTATGACCTTGATCGGAGGAGGCCGAGGATGACGGCGCCGGGGCGCAGGAGCAGTACCTTCAGTCGGCTGCTGCGGCACGGGTTCACCGATCCCTCGGCTGCCGAGCGCCTGCTGGAGAGCCGGGAGCTCACCGCCGTACGCAATGATCCGGTGCTGCTCGAAGCCCTCGGAGCCACCGCCGATCCCGATCTCGCGCTGCACGGTCTCGTACGGCTCCTGGAGGCGCAGCCCGATCGTGAGCTGCTGGACACGGTGATAGCGGCCAAGCCGTTGCGCGACCGGCTGCTGGGGGTGCTGGGTGCTTCCGCCGCGCTCGCCGAGCATCTCGCCCGGCATGCCGGGGACTGGCAGGCGCTCGTCACGTACGAGCCGCGCGACCTGCACCCGGGGGTGGAGGAGTTCGAGCGGGGGCTCGCCGAGGCCACCGACCCGGTCGCGCTCCGCGTCGCCTACCGGCGCTGTCTGCTGTCCATCGCCGCCCGTGACGTGTGCGGCACCACCGACATCGCCCAGACCGCCGCCGAACTCGCCGACCTCGCCACCGCGACCCTGCGCGCCGCCCTCGCCATCGCCCGCGCCGCCGCCTCCGACGACGCCGCGCTGTGCCGCCTCGCGGTCATCGCGATGGGCAAGTGCGGTGGCCACGAGCTCAATTACGTCTCCGACGTCGATGTGATCTTCGTGGGGGAGGCGGTGGAGGGGGCTGACGAAGGCAAGGCTCTGCGCTCCGCCACCAAGCTCGCCTCGCACATGATGCGGATCTGCTCCGAGACGACCGTCGAGGGGTCGATCTGGCCCGTCGACGCCAACCTCCGGCCCGAGGGCCGCAACGGCCCGCTGGTGCGGACGCTCGCCAGCCACCTCGCCTACTACCAGCGCTGGGCCAAGACCTGGGAGTTCCAGGCACTCCTCAAGGCCCGTCCGGTCGCCGGCGACATCGAACTCGGCGAGGAGTACGTCAGCGCCCTCGAACCCCTGGTCTGGAAGGCCGCCGAGCGCGACAACTTCGTCGCCGACGTGCAGAAGATGCGGCGCAGGGTCGTCGAGAACATCCCCGTCGCCGAGGTCGAGCGTGAGCTGAAGCTGGGCCCCGGTGGCCTCCGCGACGTCGAATTCGCCGTGCAGCTGCTTCAGTTGGTGCACGGGCGCGCCGACGCCTCCCTCCGCAGCGGCACGACCCTCGACGCGCTCCAGGCCCTCGCCGCCGGCGGCTATGTAGGCCGCGACGACGCCGTACAGCTCGACGACGCCTACCGCTTCCTGCGCTCCATGGAGCACCGCATCCAGCTCTACCGGCTGCGCCGCACCCACCTCGTCCCCGAGGACGAGGCCGACCAGCGCCGTATCGGCCGCTCCCTGGGCCTGCGCGCGGATCCGGTCGTCGAGCTGAACCGTGAGTGGAAGCGGCACACGAGTGTCGTACGGCGGCTGCACGAAAAGCTCTTCTACCGGCCGCTGCTCGACGCCGTCGCCCAACTCGCGCCCGGGGAAGCCCGGTTGAGCCCGGAGGCCGCCCGGGAGCGGCTGGTGGCGCTCGGGTACGCGGACCCGGCGGCGGCCCTGCGCCATATCGAGGCGCTCGCCTCCGGCGTCACCCGCAAGGCCGCGATCCAGCGAACTCTCCTTCCCGTACTGCTGGGTTGGTTCGCCGACTCCGCCGACCCGGACGCCGGCCTGCTCAACTTCCGCAAGGTGTCGGACGCGTTGGGCAAGACGCCCTGGTATCTGCGGCTGCTGCGCGACGAGGGCGCCGCCGCCGAGAACCTCGCGCGCGTACTGTCCGCCGGGCGCCTCGCCCCCGATCTGCTCATGCGCGCCCCGGAAGCCGTCGCGCTGCTGGGCGACAGCGACGGCGGGCTCGAACCACGCGGCCGGGCCGCGCTGGAGCAGGAGATCCTCGCCGGGGTCAGCCGTGCCGACGGCGCCACTCAGGCGGTCACCGCGGCCCGCGGAGTACGCCGCCGCGAGCTGTTCCGTATCGCCGCCGCCGACATCGTCGGCTCCTACGGCACCGAGACCCAGCCCGCCGAGGCCGACCAGGGCGCCCTGGTGGACCGGGTCGGCGGCGCCGTCTCCGACCTCAACGCGGCGACCCTCGCGGGCACCCTGCGCGCGGTGGTCCGCGACACCTGGGGCGACACCCTGCCCACCCGGTTCGCCGTCATCGGCATGGGCCGCTTCGGCGGCCACGAACTCGGCTACGGCTCCGACGCGGACGTCCTGTTCGTCCACGAGCCGCGCAACGGAGTGCCCGAGCAGTCGGCCTCCGAGGCCGCCAACAAGGTCGTCTCCGAGATGCGCCGCCTGCTCCAGATCCCGAGCGCCGACCCGCCCCTGCTGATCGACGCGGACCTGCGTCCCGAGGGCAAGTCCGGGCCGCTCGTACGGACGTTGAAGTCGTACGAGGCGTACTACCGCCGGTGGTCCCTGGTCTGGGAGTCGCAGGCGCTGCTGCGGGCCGAGGTCGTCGCCGGTGACGCGGACCTGGGGAGCCGTTTCATCGAGTTGATCGATCCGCTGCGGTACCCCGCGGAGGGGCTCGGGGACGACGCCGTACGGGAGATCCGGCGGCTGAAGGCCCGTATGGAGTCGGAGCGGTTGCCTCGCGGCGCCGACCCGAAGCTGCACACCAAGCTGGGGCCGGGTGGGCTGTCCGACGTCGAGTGGGTCGTGCAGCTCATGCAGTTGCGGCACGGGTGGGAGGAGCCGGGGCTGCGGACGACGCGGACGCGGGAGGCCTTGGCCGCGGCCTGCGCCGCCGAACTCATCGCCGGTGAGGATGCCGAGATCCTTGATGAGGCTTGGGTGTTGGCGACCAGGGTGCGGAATGCGGTGATGCTGGTGCGGGGGCGGGCCGGGGACACCTTCCCCTCCGACCCGCGTGAACTGGCCGCCGTAGGGCGGTACTTGGGGTACGGGCCTGGGCATGTGGGGGACATGCTGGACGACTACCGGAGGACTGCGCGCAGGGCGCGGGGGGTTGTGGAGGCGTTGTTCTACGGGGCGTGAGCTCCGGATTTCGGCTGCGGCGCCGTCGTGGCTGGTCGCGCCCGCGCGGCGGTAGCCGCAGATTCAACACAGCCCCGCGCCCCTATGGGGCGCGTCATGGCCACCCCCACTAGTACGACCACCATGCCCAACAACACCCGGATCCCGACCTGTTCGTCCAGCAGCACCGCACCCAGCGACACCGACACCACCGGCAGCAGGTAGCCGACCGTCGCCGCCGTCGTCGCGCCCTCGTCGGCGATCAAGCGGTAGTTGAGGTAGAACGTCACGCCCGTGCCCAGGACACCCAGGGCGGTCACCGCGAGGAGCGCCGTGAGATCGGCGTCCACCGGGCCCGCCACCGGCAGGGACAGCGTCGTCCACCCCGTCGCCATCAACAGCTGTGCCGCCGACATCGCCATCGGCGCCTGCTTGTCGGTGAGTTTGCGGGCCATGTACGCGAACGCCACCGCGTAGCTCGCGGCCGCCCCCAGCAGGGCCAGCGCGCTCCAGCTCAGCAGGCCCGACCGATCCCAGGGGGCGAAGATCAGGACGGTTCCGGCGAAGCCGAGGAGGAGACCGGCGAGGCGTACGGGGTGCAGGCCTCGGTCGGTGCCGAGGAGCAGGCCGATCAGGAGGGACCACAGCGGGGTCGTCGCGTTCAGCACGCCCGCGATGCCGGAGTCGAGATGCTGCTCACCCACCGCGAACAGGGCGAACGGGATGGCGTTGCAGAACAGCGCGGCCACGACCAGATGGCCCCAGACGGCCCGGGAGCGGGGCAGCCGCTGGCCGGCCGCGCGGGCCAGCACCAGCAGGGTCACCGTGCCCAGCGCGCAGCGGACGACGGTGATCTGCGCCGGGGAGAGGCCGTGGTTGAGGGCGAGCTTGATCCAGAGGAACCCCGAGCCCCAGAGGAGAGCGAGGACGGCCATGCGGACCGTGGAGGCGGGAGACATGCCTCTACGGTCCGAGAAGTGACGCGTGAGGACAAGTGAAGAGTTCTTGATGAGTTGTTAAGCTGTGCTACATGCTGGATGTGCGTCGGATGCAGGTGCTGCGGGCCGTGGTGAACACCGGGTCGGTGACGGGGGCGGCGACGGCGCTGGGCTACACGCCCTCCGCCGTGAGCCAGCAGATCGCCGCGCTGGAGAAGGAGGCGCGGACGGATCTGCTGGAGCGGGTCGGGAGAGGCGTGCGCCCCACGGCGGCGGGACTGCTGCTGACCGGGTACGCGGACACGATCAGCCGCCAGGTCGCCGAGGCGGAGACCGCGCTGGCCGATCTGCTGGCGGGGCGGACGGGCCGGCTGTCGGTGCGGTACTTCGCGACGGCGGGCGCGTCCCTGGTCGCCCCGGCGGTCGCCCGGCTGCGGACGGAACACCCCGGCGTACAGATCGAGCTGAAGCTCATCGACCCCGAGGACCCGCTGCCGGACGTGCGGGAGGGCCGGGCGGATCTGGCTCTGGTCGTGGGGCCCGCGGGGCACGAGGGGGTGCGGTTGCTGCACCTGCTCGACGATCCGTATCTCGCGGTACTGCCCGAAGGGCACCGGCTGGCCGACGCCCCCGACCTGGAGATGTCCGACCTCGCCGGGGAACCCTGGGTCGGCAGCGAATGGCCCGGTCCCTGCCTCGACGCCCAGCTCAGCGCCTGCGAGGCGGCGGGGTTCCGGCCGCGGTTCGTGGTCGAGAGCGAGGACTACGTCACCGCCCAGGGGTTCGTCGCGGCGGGGCTCGGGGTGAGCCTCATCCCCCGGCTCGGGCTGGGGGTCGGCGTCCGGCCGGGAGTGGTCGTACGGGAGCTGCGCGGCCCGGAGCCCGCGCGCTCGATCTACGCGGCACTGCGCGAGACGGCCCCGCCCCAGCCGGCGCTGACGGCGTTCATCGCGGCGATGCGGGCCGCGGCTGAGGGCGGCTGAGCTCCGGTACCAGTCGGGGGAGGGTGTACGGCAGGGCCCCGTACCAGAGGCGTGCCACCGTGAAGCCGAACGCCAGGCACAGGATGCCGCCCACCGCGTCGAGCCAGAAGTGGTTGGCGGTGGCGACGATGACCACGAGGGTGGCCGTCGGATAGAGCAGGCCCAGGACGCGCACCCAGGGCACCGACGCCAGCGCGAAGATCGTCAGGCCGCACCACAGGGACCAGCCGATGTGCATGGACGGCATCGCGGCGTACTGGTTCGACATGTTCTTGAGGTCGCCGGAGGCCATCGAGCCCCACGTCTGGTGGACCATGACCGTGTCGATGAAGTCGCCGCCGTTCATCAGGCGGGGCGGGGCCAGCGGATACAGGTAGTAACCGACCAGGGCCACACCGGTCGTCGCGAACAGCACCATCCGCGTCGCCGCGTAGCGGCCGGGGTGGTAGCGGAAGAGCCACACCAGGACACCCAGAGTCACCACGAAATGCAGCGTCGCGTAGTAGTAGTTCATGCCCACGATCAGCCAAGTCACCGAGTTCACGGCGTGGTTGACCGACTGCTCGACCGCGATCCCCAGGTCGTGCTCGACCCGCCAGATCCAGTCGGCATTGCGCAGCGCCTCGGCCTTCTGCTCCGGGACCGCGTTGCGGATCAGTGAGTACGTCCAGTAACTCACCGCGATCAGCAGGATCTCGAACCACAGGCGGGGGCGGCGCGGGGTGCGTAGCCGGCGCAGCAGGCCCGGCCTCGTATCGGCCGCGACAGGCTGGGGAACGGCCTCTTCGCGACCTTCCAGTGTCGTCACGGTCGAATCACCCATGGACACAGAGTCTGCCAGAAAAGCCCTTGCCCCCAGATCATCCCTCGGTCGGGTCCGGGACGCATGTCCTACGGCGAGACGAGTCCCCGGACTCCTACCAGCGCATGGCCGCAGAACCCCGGATTCTCCGCCTCAAGGACGATTCCGGTCCCCAGGGGCCGAAGCGGTCGAACCGCGCACCACCAGTTCCGGCATGAACACGAACTCGCTGTGCGGGGCGGGCGTCCCGCCGATCTCCTCCAGGAGCGTGCGCACAGCGGCCTGGCCCATCGCCGGCACCGGCTTGCGGACCGTGGTGAGAGGCGGATCGGTGAAGGCGATCAGCGGGGAGTCGTCGAAGCCGACCACCGAGATGTCCTTCGGCACGTCCAGACCGAGCTGGCGGGCCGCCCGTATCGCGCCCAGCGCCATCATGTCGCTGGCGCACACCACCGCCGTGCAGTCACGGGAGATCAGTGCCGTGGCGGCCGCCTGACCGCCCTCCAGGGTGTACAGGGAGTGCTGGACGAGCTCCGTCTCGACCGTCTGCGCGGCCAGGCCCAGCTGGTCCTGCATCGCGCGGACGAAGCCCTCGATCTTGCGCTGCACGGGCACGAACCGCTTGGGGCCCAGCGCCAGGCCGATCCTCGTGTGCCCCAGCGAGATCAGATGCGTCACCGCGAGCGTCATCGCCGCGCGGTCGTCGGGGGAGATGAAGGGCGCCTGCACCTTCGGCGAGAAGCCGTCCACGAGCACGAACGGCACACCCTGGCCGCGCAGCTGCTCGTAGCGCTGCATGTCGGCGGAGGTGTCCGCGTGCAGTCCGGAGACGAAGATGATGCCCGCCACGCCCCGGTCGACGAGCATCTCGGTGAGCTCGTCCTCGGTGGAACCGCCCGGGGTCTGGGTGGCGAGGACGGGGGTGTAGCCCTGCCGTGTCAGCGCCTGCCCGATCACCTGGGCCAGCGCCGGGAATATGGGGTTCTCCAGCTCCGGCGTTATCAGGCCCACCAGGCCCTCGCTGCGCTGCCGCAGACGGACCGGGCGTTCGTAGCCCAGGACGTCGAGTGCGGCCAGCACGGACTGGCGGGTGGTGGCGGCGACGCCAGGCTTCCCGTTGAGGACGCGGCTGACGGTCGCTTCGCTGACCCCCGCCTGAGCAGCGATGTCGGCAAGCCGTGTGGTCACGGGATTGGACTGTACCGGCCGGTTCTGCCCTTGCCCACCAAATGGACGTCGCGGTCGGCCTGTTGGCCGTCCGGAGCCGGGTTGCTGCGTCATCGCGCTCCCTCGTGAAAGTGATGGCAAGAGCTTGCAGAGTCTTGCACAACCCGCCGTGGACCGTCCCACCGCTGTAAACAAGCGTCTCACGGCAGTTGCCTTCAGGTCACGCCCGGATAACTTCAGTGTCGTCTTGCACTTTTTTGCTGCAAGACCTTTCGCGGCGCTTACATCGCTGTTACGTTCGGCCACGCCCGGCGGCGGCAACGGCGCGGTCGGACAGCGGCAGGGACGGCGGACGGGACCGCCCCCTGCACATGCGGGGCGGCAGACGGGGCCATCCCCGCACACACGGGCTTTCACCCTCAAGGAGAACTCATGCGGCGTGGCATAGCGGCCACCGCGCTGGTGGCGTCCCTCGCCCTCGCGGCGACGGCCTGCGGCGGAGACAGCGACAGCGGCGACAAGGCCGACGGCCCGGTCACCATCACCTGGTGGGACACCTCCAACGCCACCAATGAGGCGCCGACGTACAAGGCCCTCATCAAGGAGTTCGAGGCCGCCAACAAGGGCGTCAAGGTCAAGTACGTCAACGTCCCCTTCGACCAGGCGCAGAACAAGTTCGACACCGCCGCCGGCGCCTCGGGCGCCCCGGACGTGCTGCGCTCCGAGGTCGGCTGGACCCCCGCCTTCGCCAAGAAGAGCTACCTCCTGCCGCTGGACGGCACCGAGGCCCTCGCCGACGAGAGCAAGTTCAAGCCCAACCTGATCGAGCAGGCCAAGTACGAGGGCAAGACGTACGGCGTCCCGATCGTCACGGACACCCTCGCCCTCGTGTACAACAAGGAGCTCTTCGAGAAGGCCGGCGTCGAGGCCCCCAAGACCTGGGACGACCTGAAGAAGGCCGCCGCCACGATCAAGGACAAGACCGGAGTCGACGGCTACTGGGGCTCCACCCAGGCCTACTACGCCCAGTCCTTCCTCTACGGCGAGGGCACCGACACCGTCGACGCCGACGCCAAGAAGATCACGGTCAACTCGGACGCCGCGAAGAAGGCGTACGGCACCTGGCTGAGCCTCTTCTCCGGCAAGGGCCTGCACAAGGCCGACACCACCGCCGACGCCTACGCCCACATCCAGGACGCGTTCGTCAACGGCAAGGTCGCCGCGATCATCCAGGGCCCGTGGGAGATCACCAACTTCTACAAGGGCGCCGCGTTCAAGGACAAGAACAACCTCGGCATCACCACCGTCCCGGCCGGCTCCACCGGCAAGGCGGGCGCCCCGACCGGCGGCCACAACCTCTCGGTCTACGCCGGCTCCGACGCCGCTCACCAGAAGGCCTCGCTGAAGTTCGTCAACTTCATGACCTCCGCGAAGTCCCAGGCGACCATCGCGCTGAAGAACTCCACGCTGCCCACCCGTGACGACGCCTACACCGACGAGGTCAAGGCCGACCCGGGCATCGCCGGCTACGGCACGGTCCTCTCCGCCGCCCAGCCGCGCCCGGCGCTGCCCGAGTACAGCTCCCTGTGGGGCCCGCTGGACACCGAGCTGCCCAAGATCGCCGGCGGCAAGGAGTCCCTGGACAAGGGTCTGAGCACCGCTGAGACCTCCATCGCCAAGCTGGTCCCGGACTTCACCAAGTGAGCCCGGATGGCCGCCGGATCTCCCGACATGGGGGGAGAGATCCGGCGGCCATCGGCCTGCGCCCAGCCACTTCTCAGTGCCGTAGAACTCCCAGAAGGTGTCGAACATGACAGTCGCCATCGACCGCGCCACCGGCAAGCGCCGCGGTGACCGCGCGCCGCGGCCCGGGCTGGGCCAACGCTTCAAGCACAGCTACCAGAAGCACTGGTACGCCTACGCGATGATCGCCCCGGTGGCGATCGTGCTCGGCGTCCTCGTGCTCTACCCCCTGATCTACGGCGTCTACCTCACCCTCACCGACGCCAACAGCCTCAACACGGCCCGCACCATCGGCGTCAACCACATCGACGCCACCTACAAGTTCATCGGGCTCGACAACTACGCCGACATCCTGTGGGGCCCGACGGCGTACGACCGCTTCTGGTCGCACTTCATCTGGACCATCGTCTGGACGGCACTCTGTGTCACCCTGCACTACTGCCTCGGCCTCGGCCTCGCGCTGCTGCTCAACCAGAAGCTGCGCGGACGGACCCTGTACCGGCTGATCCTCGTCCTGCCGTGGGCCGTACCGACCTTCGTCACCGTGTTCGGCTGGCGCTTCATGCTCGCCGACGGCGGCGTCATCAACAGCTTCCTGGAGACCCTCCATCTGCCGACACCGCTGTGGCTGGAGGACACCTTCTGGCAGCGGTTCGCCGCGATCATGGTCAACACCTGGTGCGGTGTGCCGTTCATGATGGTCTCGCTGCTCGGCGGGCTCCAGTCCATCGACGCCTCGCTCTACGAGGCCGCCGAGATGGACGGCGCCACCGCCTGGCAGCGCTTCCGGCACGTCACCCTGCCGGGCCTCAGGTCCGTCAGCTCCACCGTCGTGCTCCTCGGTGTCATCTGGACCTTCAACCAGTTCGCCGTCATCTTCCTGCTGTTCGGCAACACCGCCCCCGACGCCCAGATCCTGGTCACATGGGCCTACTTCCTCGGCTTCGGACAGCAGCCGCGCGACTTCGCGCAGTCCGCCGCCTACGGCATCCTGCTGCTGGCCATCCTGATCGTCTTCACCTCCTTCTACCGCCGCTGGCTGAACCGCAATGACCAGCAGCTCGCGATCTGAGGCAGGAGTCCCCATGAGTACGACCACTGTCGACACCCCCGCCGAAGCGAGCGAGCAGCGCTCCCCGCACGCCCCCCGCCGGGTCCGGCGCCGCGGCGAGAACAGCCTCGCCGGCTCGTTCGTCTCCCACGGCATCCTGATCGTCGCCTGCCTGATCGCGCTGTTCCCGATCGTCTGGCTGATCTTCCTGTCCCTCGGTCCGGACAAGGACGACTACCTCCACCCCGGCGGCATCTGGGACAAGATGTCGTTCGACAACTACTCGTTCGTCCTCCAGCACACGGCGTTCTTCGACTGGCTGAAGAGCACGCTGATCGTCTCGTTCGGCACCACCGTCATCGGCGTGCTGATCGCCGCGACCACGGGCTACGCCGTCTCCCGGATGCGCTTCCCGGGCTACCGGAAGTTCATGTGGGTCCTTCTGGTCACCCAGATGTTCCCGGTGGCCGTGCTCATGGTGCCGATGTACCAGATGCTCTCGGACCTGCAACTCGTCGACAGCTACCTCGGGCTCGTCCTCGTGTACTGCACGACCGCGGTGCCGTACTGCGCCTGGCTGCTCAAGGGCTACTTCGACACCATCCCGTTCGAGATCGACGAGGCCGGACGCGTCGACGGGCTCACCCCCTTCGGCACGTTCGCCCGGCTGATCCTTCCGCTCGCCAAGCCGGGGCTCGCGGTCGCCGCGTTCTACAGCTTCCTGACCGCGTTCGGTGAGGTCGCGTTCGCGTCGACGTTCATGCTGTCCGACACGAAGTACACGTTCGCCGTCGGCCTGCAGAGCTTCGTGAGCGAGCACGACGCGCAGCGCAACCTGATGGCCGCGACCGCGGTGCTGATCGCCATACCCGTCTCCGCGTTCTTCTACCTGGTCCAGAAGAACCTGGTGACCGGCCTCACCGCGGGCGGTACGAAGGGCTGACGCCGGTTCGGCAGCGCCCCCCTGCCCCACCACCCTCAGACCCGAGGCGGCCGCGGTGTCCATCCGACCCCGCTGACACCGCGGCCGCCTCGCCACTTGACGACCCCCCCCATGCCCCCTTACGTATCAAGGACGCCATGAGCCAGCAGCACTACGCCACCGCCCAGGCACCGACCCCCGCCAAAGCCCAGCGCAGCGACTGGTGGCGGGACGCGGTGATCTACCAGGTCTATCCGCGCAGCTTCGCCGACAGCAACGGCGACGGCATGGGCGATCTGGAAGGCGTACGCTCCCGACTCCCGTACCTGCGCGACCTCGGCGTCGACGCCGTGTGGCTCAGCCCCTTCTACGCCTCCCCGCAGGCCGACGCCGGCTACGACGTCGCCGACTACCGGGCCGTGGACCCCATGTTCGGCAACCTGCTCGACGCGGACGCGCTGATCCGCGACGCGCACGAGCTGAACCTGCGGATCATCGTCGACCTGGTCCCCAACCACTCCTCGGACCAGTACGAGTGGTTCAGGCGGGCCCTGCGCGAAGGCCCCGGATCGTCGCTGCGGGACCGCTACCACTTCCGCCCCGGCAAGGGTGAGAACGGCGAACTCCCGCCCAACGACTGGGAGTCGATCTTCGGCGGCCCCGCGTGGACCCGGGTCACCGAGCCGGACGGCTCGCTCGGCGAGTGGTACCTGCACCTCTTCGCGCCCGAGCAGCCCGACTTCAACTGGGAACACCCGGCGGTCGGCGACGAGTTCCGCTCCATCCTGCGCTTCTGGCTGGACATGGGCGTCGACGGTTTCCGTATCGACGTGGCGCACGGAATGGTGAAGGCGGAGGGCCTCCCCGACCTCGGCGACCACGACCAGCTGAAGCTGCTGGGCAACGATGTCATGCCGTTCTTCGACCAGGACGGCGTGCACGACATCTACCGCCAGTGGCGCACGATCCTCGACGAGTACTCCGGCGAGCGCATCTTCGTGGCCGAGGCATGGACACCGACGGTCGAGCGGACGGCCAACTACGTCCGCCCGGACGAGCTCCACCAGGCCTTCAACTTCCAGTACCTGGGCACCGCGTGGGACGCGGCGGAACTCCGCGAGGTGGTCGACCGCACGCTGGAGGCGATGGCCCCGGTGGGCGCACCGGCGACCTGGGTGCTGTCGAACCACGACGTGACCCGCCACGCGACCCGCTTCGCCAACCCGCCGGGCCTGGGCACCCAGATCCGCACGGCGGGCGACAGGGAGCTGGGCCTGCGTCGCGCTCGCGCCGCGACCCTGCTCATGCTGGCGCTGCCGGGCTCCGCATACGTCTACCAGGGCGAGGAGTTGGGCCTCCCGGACGTGGTGGACCTGTCCGACGACGTCCGCCAGGACCCCGCGTACTTCCGGGGTGCCGGCCAGGACGGCTTCCGCGACGGCTGCCGGGTGCCGATCCCGTGGACGCGGGAGGGTTCGTCGTACGGCTTCGGCGCGGGCGGCAGCTGGCTGCCCCAGCCGACGAGCTGGGCCGAGCTGAGCGTGGAGGCCCAGACGGGGGTGCCGGGCTCGACGCTGGAGCTGTACCGCACGGCACTGGGGCTGCGCCGCTCCCAGCCGGACCTGGGCGCCGGTGAGTCGGTGGAGTGGCTGCGGGCGCCGGAGGGCGTACTGGCCTTCCGCCGCGGCGAGTTCGTGTGCGTGGCGAACACCACGGGTGAGTCGGTGACCACCCCGTCCTACGGCCGCGTCCTGCTCACCAGCGGTGAACTCACGGAGGCGGACGGCGAGACGAAGGTCCCGTCCGACACGACGGTGTGGTGGACGACAGCCTGACGGCCGATCCTCCCGGAGAGGGCCCGCTGCCTGTCGAGGCGGCGGGCCCTCTCCCATGGGGATGCCGTAGCCTCACCGCCTGTGGAGATCACATGGGCGATATGGGGCCATGCGCGGGACAAGGCCGACATCGAGCGCCTCTACCGGTTCTGGGACGAGGACAGGTTCGAGGAGGCCGAAGCCGGGGCCAGGGTCCTCGAAGCGAGGGCGGGGCGGCTGCGCAGGGGTTCCCGGGGTCTCGCACTGGGGCGGTTCGCCAGGTTCATGGCCACGTCCGCGGCCTGTGTCCTCGGGCGTGGCGCGCAGGCGCTGAAAGAGATGGAATCCCTCGCGGCGGAGCTGGACGGGACGACCGGGCCGGAGCGGCTGCTCCTGCTGGCGGTGCGGGGCAACCGTATGCGCGTCCTCAACGCCGAGCGGCGCTACGGTGAGGCCGAGGCGGAAGGCACGGTCCTCCTGCGTGAACTGACGCGGCTCAAGCCGGTGACGCAGGTGCTGAGCATCGAGTTGTTCGTGCTGGCCAACCTCATCGACGCGCTGTGCGGACAGGCCCGTCACGAGGAGGCCGAGACCATCGCCCGCGGCAACCTCCCCCGCTCCGAAAGACGCTCCCTCGCCGCCCTGCACTGCGGCCTGGTCGACAGCCTCAACGGCCAGGGCCGCCACACCGAAGCCCTCACCGAGGCCCGCCGATTCACCCCACCCCGGGTCCGTGAGCAGAGCGGGCGCCTGGACATGGGCACAGCTGCCGCCCTGCACGCTCTGGGACACTGGAGCGAAGCGGAAGCGGCGGCACGCCGGGCGCTGGCCGACTGCGAGCGGTTCCTGGATCCGGAGCACCCTCGCACCGGGCAGGCCCGCACCCTGCTGGCCGAGATCGAGGAGGCCGCTCACTGATCGAGCGGCCTCCTTGGGTCAGCGAGGGGTCACTTCCAGGTGTCGCCGGTGCTGTAGCCCGACGAACTCCCCGTCGTGTACGAGCGGTTCGTGCCGGACTCCCAGGTCACGGTCCCGGAGCTGTTCTTCTTGATGTACTTGTACTCGAACGACGTGCTCTTGGGCACGATCGCCAGCTTGCTCCACGTCGGGTACGACGCCGAGGAGAGCGGGATCGCGTCGGCCGTGTTCCAGGAGCCGAGGGAGGCGATGGAGCCGACGACGTAGACGTTGGTGCCCCAGTCGGTGGTGGCCGTGACGTTGAAGGTGACGTCGGTGGCGTTGGCGCTCGCCAGGTTCCAGGAGTTGTTCATCGCGATCGCCGAAGTGGTCGCGGAAGCCGACCTGTTGGCGTTCGACTCCCAGGTGACGTTGCCGGAGGAATCACGCTTGATGAATTTGTACTCGAACGACGTGTTCACCGGCACGCTCACCGCACCCGACCAGACCGGGTAGCCCGTCGACGACAGCTTGACCGCCTTGGACGTGTCCCAGCCGCCCAGCGCCGAGATCGAGCCGACCACGTACACGTCCTGGCCGGACGTCGTCGACGCGTACTCGTTGAAGGTCGCCGTCACCGTCGACGTCGGGTCGTCGTCATCGTCCTCGCACGTCGTGCACGGCGTGAACTCACCGTCGTAGAAGGCGATCGCGCTCTTCGCGGGGATGGTGAGGGTGGCGCTGCCGCCCGACACCGTCACCGTCGTCGAGCCGTTGTCCGTCACGTTGGCGTACGTGCCGTCGGCCATGCCGGTCGTGAAGGTGTACGTCGCCGCCGACGAGCCGTTGTTGATCGCCACGTAGCCCGCCGTGCCGCGCCCGAAGCCGATCACGCTCGACGACTTGGTGGACCAGTTGGACACCGACTCCGAACCCACCGCGTTGTGCCACTTCACCATGCCGGCGATGGCGGTGTCCCGCTGGAGGCAGTACCAGCCGCTGGAGCAGTCGGTGTCCGTGACGAAGCCGGAGGAGTTCGGCGGGGCCTGGTCGGACGACGAGAACTCGAAGCCCGAGTACACCGTCGGGGTCGACCACTTGTAGGCCAGCTGGAAGACGTTCGCCAGCTTGTACGTGTCACCGTCCTTGTACGACATGTGCAGCCCGTTGCGCTCGGTGTCGTGGTTGGTCACGAAGGACACCGAGTTGGCGGGGGTCAGCGCACCGGACGAGGACAAGGACGCGAGGTCGGACACATTGCCCTGGAACGACGACTTCAGCTTGCTCGCGTAGCTGAAGTCGAGGACGTCACCCGCGGAGTAGTAGTCGGAGGCGGCCGGCGTCGAACCCGGGTACACCTCCTGGAAGATGTACGGCGCCGCGCCGGACGTCGTCGTGCTCAGCTTCGCCCAGATCGCGTTCAGGTCCGCCACCGGCATGTGCTTGGCCGCGTCGATGCGGAAGCCGTCCACGCCCAGGGCGATCTGCTTGTTCAGGAACGCCGCGATCCCGGAGCGGACGTTCTCGTCCTCGGTCTCCAGGTCGGGCAGGCCCAGGAGTTCGCAGTTCTGGATCTCGTTGAGGTTCGACCAGTCGTCGATGATCAGGTCGGAGTCGCTGCACTCCGTCGACGTGTGGTAGTCGCCCGGGTCCCAGTCGGGGGTGTCGTACTTGTTGGTGATCGTCGTGCCGTTGTAGCCGGTGCCGGTCTGCGCGGCGGTGTGGTTGATCACCGCGTCCGTGTACACCTTCACGCCCGCGTCATGGCAGGCGTCCACCATCGAGGCGAACTGCGCCGCCGTCCCGAAGCGGCCGTTGAGGTTGTACGAGTACGGCTGGTAGACGTCCCACCAGTAGTAGTTGGGCTGCTTCAGCGACTCCGCCGGAGGCGCGACCCACACCGCGCCGTAGCCGCCGGGGCCGAGCACGTCCGTGCACTCGGAGGCGACGGAGTTCCAGTTGTAGGACCAGAGGTTGGCGATCACGTCGCCGGAGGTCGTGGCGTCGGCCTGGGCGGGTGTCGCGGGCAGGGCTATCGCGCCGGCCAGTGCGAGGGCTCCGGCCGCCGCGGTGGTCGCGGCGCGTCGGAAGACACCCGGGGGTCGGTGTCTGGTGGTCATCGGCGGCTCCGAATCAGAAGGGGCGGCATCCAACAACTCGTGAGCGTGGGGGAGTTGAGAAGGGCACGTCAAGGTTGTGGATGAAAGTTCTTGCTGTGACTTTCAAGCCCCTTGCTGTAAACCTTTCGTTAGCGGTACGTTCTCGCCGGCGCCGGGCAAAGACGCCTGGCCGTCACGCAAGGAGCCCCCACGTGATATCGAGATGGTCCGCAACCGCCGGCGCCGCGGCCACCGCGCTCGCCACCGCCGCAGCCGTCCTGGCCCCCGGCACCGCCAGCGCCTCCCCGCCCGGAACCAAGGACGTCACCGCCGTCCTCTTCGAGTGGAACTTCGCCTCGGTCGCCAAGGAGTGCACCAACACCCTCGGCCCCGCCGGCTACGGCTATGTCCAGGTGTCCCCGCCCGCCGAGCACATCCAGGGCTCGCAGTGGTGGACCTCGTACCAGCCGGTGTCGTACAAGATCGCCGGGCGTCTCGGTGACGCCACCGCCTTCCAGTCCATGGTGAACACCTGCCACACCGCGGGGGTGAAGGTCGTCGTCGACACCGTCATCAACCACATGTCCGCGGGCAGCGGCACCGGCACCGGCGGCTCTTCGTACACGAAGTACAACTACCCGGGGCTCTACTCCTCGTACGACTTCGACGACTGCACGGCGACGATCTCCGACTACACCAACCGCACCAACGTCCAGAACTGCGAACTCGTCGGCCTCGCCGACCTGGACACCGGTGAGGAGTACGTCCGCGCCACCCTCGCCGGGTACATGAACACCCTGCTCGGCTACGGCGTCGACGGCTTCCGCATCGACGCGGCCAAGCACATCCCGGCGACCGACCTCGCCAACATCAAGTCGCGGCTCAGCAACACCTCGGTCTACTGGAAGCAGGAGGCCATCTACGGCAGCGGGGAGGCCGTCCAGCCGACCGAGTACACGGGCAACGGGGATGTGCAGGAGTTCCGTTACGCCTACGACCTCAAGCGCGTCTTCAACAACGAGAACCTCGCCTATCTCAAGAACTACGGCGAGGGCTGGGGGTACATGAGCAGCTCGGTCTCCGGTGTCTTCGTCGACAACCACGACACCGAGCGCAACGGCTCCACGCTCAACTACAAGGACGGGGCGAACTACACCCTCGCCAACGTCTTCATGCTCGCCTACCCGTACGGCGCCCCGGACATCAACTCCGGCTACGAGTGGTCCAGCACGGACGCCGGGCCGCCCAACAACGGTTCGGTGACCGCCTGCTGGCAGGACGGCTGGAAGTGCCAGCACGCCTGGCCGGAGATCCTCCGCATGGTCGCCTTCCGCAACGCGACCCGCGGCGAGTCGGTCACCAACTGGTGGGACAACGGCGGCGACGCGATCGCCTTCGGGCGGGGCAGCAAGGGCTACGTCGCCATCAACCACGAGTCGAGCAGCCTCAGCCGCACCTACCAGACCTCGCTGAGCGCCGGGACGTACTGCAACGTGCAGAACAACACGACGGTGACCGTGAACGCCGGCGGCCAGTTCACCGCCACCCTCGGCGCCAACACCGCGCTCGCGATCTACGCGGGCAAGTCCAGCTGCTGAACCGCTCCACCCTCACGACGGCCACCCCCGCCACGGCGCATGGGTGGCCGTCCGAGTATCTCGATGTACATGATCCGGCCGTCCACCACGTCGAGGATCAGATCGCCCGTCGCGGGCAGCAGCGGCAGACAGCGATGGCCCGGGCCGTACGGCTGTCCGGGCGTGTGCTCCGCCGTCCGGATGCTCTGGCAGAAGCCGTCGCCGCAGCCGCACTCGCCGACCATCCGTACGTCCCAGACGCAGATGGACAGCCAGTGTTCCCCCTCCTCCCGCAGGAGTTCCACCAGTTCGGCGACGAGCTCCGGGAAGACATCGCGGACCAGGGGCGGTTCGTGCTCCATGCGGGGACGGTAGCCAGGGGCGGCCGCGCGGGGCGAGCGATTATGCGCGATGCGCGCAGGGTTGACGTGTTCAGAACATCGCTCTACGTTCCGCCCTGTGAATGGGAGCGCTCCCACAACTGGACGGATCATGACACGCAGATTCAGGAAATGGACGCTGACATCGTTATCGGTCCTGCTGACCGCCGCCGGCTTCACCGCGGCGAACAGCACGAACGCCTACGCCGCCACGACGGCCACCGTCAACGGCTCCACCACCTACCAGCCCATCGACGGCTTCGGCTTCTCCGAGCACTTCGGACGGGCCGCCGTCATGAACGGCTCGCAGGGCCTGCCGGCCGCGAAACAGCGCGAGATCCTCGACCTCCTGCTCAGCCGCACCACCGGAGCGGGGCTCAGCATCCTGCGCCTCGGCATCGACTCCGGCATCCAGCCCACCGACCCCGGCGGCCCGAACGCGACACCCAAGTACGTGTGGGACGGCGTCGACAAGGGGCAGGTGTGGCTGGCCAGGGAGGCCAAGGCGTACGGCGTGAACCGCTTCTACGCCGACGCCTGGACCGCCCCCGGCTACATGAAGACCAACGGGACGGACGCGAACGGCGGCACCCTGTGCGGCCTCGCCGGCGCGACCTGCGCGAGCGGGGACTGGCGTAGGGCGTACGCGGACTTCCTGGTGCGGTACGCGCGGTTCTACGCCCAGGAGGGCATCGGCATCACCGACCTCGGGTTCACCAACGAGCCCGACTGGACGGCGACATACGACTCCATGCGGCTCACGCCCGCCCAGGCCGTCGAGTTCACGAAGGTGTTCGGGCCGGTCGCCAACTCGGCCGGGTACAGGGTCGCCTGCTGCGACTCCTTCGGCTGGAACCAGCAGAAGGCCTACACCAGCGCGATCGAGGCCGACCCGACCGCGCGGAACCTCGTCGCCACGCACACGGGGCACACGTACGCGAGCGCCGTCGACGGCCCGCTGCCGACCTCCGGGCGCACCTGGATGTCGGAGTGGTCGCCCAACGGCACCACCTGGAACGAGAACTGGGACGACGGCAGCGGCTACGACGGCTTCACCGTGGCCTCGGCGGTCCATGACGCGCTGACCAAGGGCAACACCAGCGGCTATGTGTACTGGTACGGGGCCTCGCTCGGCGCCACCCGCGGGCTGATCCAGATGGACGGCGCCGACTACCACGTGTCCAAGCGGCTCTGGGCCCTCGCCGGCTACAGCCGCTTCGTACGGCCGGGCGCCACCCGGATCGCCGCGACCACCCCCGACACCGGCCTCAGGCTCTCGGCGTTCCGCAACACCGACGGCACCCTGACCGTCGTAGCGCTCAACGCGGGGGCCGGCGCCCAGCAGGTGTCGTACAGCCTCCAGAACACCGGGATCGGCACCGGGACGGCGACCCCGTATCTGACCAACGGCTCGAACAGCATGGCCCGGCAGGCCGCCGTGGCCGTCAGCGGGGGAGCGCTGACCGCGACGGTGCCGGCTCGCTCTCTCGTCACCTACGTCATCAAGCGATAGGAGTCGTCGTGCGTGTCATGAGAATCCTCGCGATCCTGGCCGGTGCCTTCGGTCTCCTGCTCGGCGTCGCGGCGTCCCCCTCGGCCGCGGCCCTGCCGGGCAGCTTCCAGTGGCGGTCCAGCGGGCCGCTGATGGCCGCGAAGTCGGACGCCACCCACAGCATCGCCGCGATCAAGGACCCGACCGTGGTGTACGCGGGCGGGCGCTGGCACGTGTTCGCCTCCACGGCGAGCACCGGCGGCTCGTACAACATGGTCTACCTGAACTTCACCGACTGGTCGCAGGCCGCGAACGCCCAGCACCACTACCTGGACCAGACGGCCATCGGCGCCGGGTACAAGGCGGCCCCGCAGGTCTTCTACTTCGCTCCGCAAGGCCTCTGGTACCTCGTGTACCAGACCGGGGACAACGCGGCGTACTCGACCACGACGAACATCGCCGACCCGGCGTCGTGGACCGCGCCGAGGAAGTTCTACGCGAACGGCATGCCGCAGATCATCAAGGACAACATCGGCAGCGGCTACTGGGTCGACTTCTGGACCATCTGCGGCACGGTGAACTGCTACCTGTTCTCCTCCGACGACAACGGACACCTCTACCGCTCGCGCACCAGCATCGCGAACTTCCCGAACGGCTTCACCGACACGGTCATCGTGATGCAGGACAGCAACAAGTACCGGCTGTGGGAGGCGGCCAACGTGTACAAACTCTCCGACTCCCAGACCTATCTGCTGCTCGTCGAGGCGATCGGCGGCAACGGCAAGCGCTACTTCCGGTCCTGGACGACGAACAGCCTCACGGGCACCTGGACCCCCCTCGCGGAGACCGAGTCCAACCCCTTCGCCCGGTCGAACAACGTGACCTTCGACGGGACCGCCTGGACACAGGACGTCAGTCACGGTGAGATGATCCGGGCCGGCGTGGACCAGACCCTCACCGTCAACCCGTGCCGCATGCAGTACCTGTACCAGGGCCTCGACCCGGCCGCCTCCGGCCCGTACAACACGCTGCCCTGGAAGCTCGGCCTGCTGACGCAGACCAACTCCCCCTGCTGAAAGTTCTTTCCGTTACTTTCAGGACTCTTGCTGTAATCATTGCGGCGGCGATACGTTTCGCGCGGGGTCGGACCCATGTAGAGCCGCCGCAATCGCAAGGAGTCCATCTGTGATACCGAGATGGCCGTCGCCGTCGAGGCGTCGAACCACCCATGTGGGACGGATCGCCGCGGTCACCGTGACCGCGCTGGCCGCAGCGCTCGTCCAACCCCTCGCGGCGCGGGCGGACACCCCGCCGCCGCCTCCCTCCGACGCCAAGCTCGCCTCGGCGCCCGCCCGGCACGACTCCACCCGCGAGCAGTTCTACTTCGTGCTCCCGGACCGCTTCGCCAACGGTGACACCTCCAACGACGAGGGCGGGCTGACCGGTTCCCGCTCGGCGACCGGCTACGACCCCACCGACAAGGGCTTCTACCAGGGCGGCGACCTCAAGGGTCTGACGAAGAAGCTCGACTACATCAAGGATCTGGGCACCACCTCCATCTGGATGGCCCCGATCTTCAAGAACCAGCCCGTGCAGGGGACGGGGAGCGACGCCTCCGCCGGCTACCACGGCTACTGGATCACCGACTTCACCCAGGTCGACCCGCACTTCGGCACCAACAAGGACCTGGAGACCCTGATCTCCAAGGCCCACGCCAAGGGCATGAAGGTCTACTTCGACGTCATCACCAACCACACGGCCGACGTCGTCGACTACGAGGAGAAGTCCTACGGCTACCTCTCCAAGGGCGCGTTCCCGTACCTGACCGAGGACGGCGAGCCCTTCGACGACTCGGACTACGCGGACGGCTCCCGGACGTTCCCGTCGGTCGACACCGACTCCTTCCCGCGCACGCCGACGGTCAGTGCCGCCAAGAAGAACACCAAGGTCCCGTCGTGGCTCAACGACCCGACGATGTACCACAACCGCGGCGACTCCACCTTCGCCGGTGAGAGCTCCGAGCAGGGCGATTTCTCCGGCCTCGACGACCTGTGGACCGAGCGTCCCGAGGTCGTCAGCGGCATGGAGAGGATCTACGAGAAGTGGGTCCGCGACTTCGACATCGACGGCTTCCGGATCGACACCGTGAAACACGTCGACATGGAGTTCTGGACCCAGTGGGCCACCGCCCTCGACTCCTACGCCGCCAAGCACGGCCGCGACGACTTCTTCATGTTCGGCGAGGTCTACTCCGCCGACACGTCGATCACCTCGCCGTACGTCACCCAGGGCCGCCTCGACGCCACGCTCGACTTCCCCTTCCAGGAGGCGGCACGGCAGTACGCCTCCCAGGGCGGCAGCGCGCAGAAGCTGGCCGCCGTCTTCGGCGACGACTACAAGTACACGACCGACAAGGCCAACGCGTACGAACAGGTCACCTTCCTCGGCAACCACGACATGGGCCGCATCGGGTACTTCCTGAACCAGGACAACCCGAAGGCGACCGACGCCGAACTCCTCGCCAAGGACAGGCTCGCCAACGAGCTGATGTTCCTCAGCCGCGGCAACCCGGTCGTCTACTACGGCGACGAGCAGGGCTTCACCGGATCCGGCGGCGACAAGGACGCCCGCCAGACCATGTTCGCGTCGAGGACGGCCGACTACCTCGACGACGACGAGATCGGCACCGACCGCACGCACGCGAGCGACGCGTACGACACGAGCGCGCCGCTGTACCGGCAGATCGCCGCCCTGGCCAAGCTCCGCAAGGCCAACCCCGCCCTCACCGACGGCGTCCAGACCGAGCGCTACGCGGCGGACGGCAGCGGGATCTACGCGTTCTCGCGTACGGATGCGAAGACGGGTCAGGAGTACGTCGTCGCGTTCAACAACGCCGATGCGGCCAAGTCGGCGACCTTCGCGACCGGTTCGGCCGGGATGGCGTTCAAGGGTGTCTACGGCGGCGCCGCCCCGCTCAAGAGCGACGCCGACAAGAAGATCACCGTCACCGTCCCCGCCGGCTCCGCGATCGTCCTCAAGGCGGCCGGCAAGCCCGCCGAGCCCGCCACCGCGCCGACGCTCACCCTGAAGGCGCCCGACGCCGGAGCCACCGGCACCGTCTCGCTGACGGCCGATGTCGACGGCGGACAGCTCAACCGGGTCGTCTTCGCCGCACAGGTCGGCAACGGCAAGTGGCGCACCCTCGGCTCCGCCGACCACGCCCCGTACCAGGTCACCCAGGTCGTCGGGGAGGACGTACCGGCCGGAACGGCCCTGCGCTACAAGGCGGTTGTCATCGACCGGGCGGGCCGCACCGCGAGTGCCACCGCCGCCTCCACCACCGGCACCCCGCCCGCCGAGGAGGTCCCCACCGCCTCCTCCCGCGACTACGCGATCGTCCACTACAAGCGCACCGACGGCGACTACGCGAACTGGGGCCTGTACGCGTGGGGTGACATCGCCGACGGCGAGGCCACGAACTGGCCGGACAGCCACCCCTTCGTCGGCCGTGACGCCTACGGTGCCTTCGCCTACGTCAAGTTGAAGCCGGGCGCCTCCAGTGTCGGCTTCCTCGTCATCGACAAGGACGGCAACAAGGACGTCTCCGCCGACCGCACGATCGACGTCACCAAGACCGGCGAGGTCTGGATCGAGCAGGGCAAGGCGGACGTCGTCACCGAGCGGCCCGACTACCCCGCGCAGGACAAGACCAAGGCGGTCCTGCACTACCACCGGGCGGACGGGAACTACGACGGCTGGGGACTGCACGTCTGGACGGGCGCCGCGAACCCCACGGACTGGTCGAAGCCCCTTGAGCCGGTGAAGACTGACACCTATGGCGCGGTCTACGAGGTACCGCTCACCGACGGGGCCACCAGCCTCAGTTACATCCTGCACAAGGGCGACGAGAAGGACCTGCCCAGCGACCAGTCGCTCGACCTCACGGCCAGCGGCCACGAGGTGTGGCTGGTGAACGGCCAGGAGAAGTACCTGCTCCCGCAGCCCGCGGGCTCCGCGGCCGCCGTCGACCTGACCACCTCCAAGGCGGTCTGGATCGACCGGGACACCATCGCCTGGAACGGCTCCGACGCCGCGGTCTCCACCCAGCTGCTCTACAGCCGTGATGGCTCGATCACGGCCGAGGACGGCGCGCTGACCAGCGACGACGAGCGCTGGCTGCGGCTGTCGAAGACCACCCTCACCGACGCCCAGAAGGAGAAGTTCCCGCACCTGAAGGACTACACCGCCTGGTCCGTCGACCCGCGTGACCGCGACCGGGTGCGCGAGGCCCTGGGGGGCCAGCTCGTCGCCTCCCAGCGGGCCGTGAACGGCGCCGTGCTCGCCGCCACCGGTGTGCAGATCGCCGGGGTCCTCGACGATCTGTACCCGGCCGCGACCAAGGCCGACCTCGGCCCGACGTTCGACAGGAGCGGCCGTCCGACGCTGGCCGTCTGGGCGCCGACCGCGCAGAGCGTCGCCCTGGAGCTCGACGGCTCCACGGTGAGGATGAAGCGCGACTCCGTCACCGGCGTCTGGTCCGTCACCGGCCCCAAGTCCTGGAAGGGCAAGGAGTACCGGTACATCGTGAAGGTCTGGGCGCCCAGCGTCCGGAAGATCGTCACCAACAAGGTCACCGACCCCTACTCGGTCGCCCTGACCGCCGACTCCGAGCGCAGCCTCGTCGTCGACCTGGACGACAGGTCCCTCGCCCCGAGCGGCTGGTCGACGTACACCAAGCCGAAGGCCACCCCGCTCAAGGACGCCCAGATCCAGGAGCTGCACATCCGCGACTTCTCCGTCGCGGACAAGACGGCCAGTGACCCGGGCACCTACCTCGCCTTCACCGACAAGAACAGCGACGGCTCCCAGCACCTGAAGGCGCTCGCGAAGTCGGGCACCTCCTACGTCCACCTGCTCCCGGCGTTCGACATCGCCACCATCCCCGAGAAGAAGTCCGACCAGGCGACCCCCGACTGCGACCTGGCCTCCTATCCGGCCGACTCCGACAAGCAGCAGGAGTGCGTGGCGAAGGCGGCGGCGAAGGACGCCTACAACTGGGGCTACGACCCGTACCACTACACGGTCCCCGAGGGCTCCTACGCCACCGACCCCGACGGCACCGGGCGCACGGTCGAGTTCCGCGAGATGGTCAAGTCCCTGAACGAGGACGGCCTGCGGGTCGTCATGGACGTCGTCTACAACCACACGACCTCCAGCGGGCAGGCCGACACCAGCGTCCTCGACAAGGTCGTCCCCGGCTACTACCAGCGGCTCCTCGCCGACGGCTCGGTCGCCAACAGCACCTGCTGCGCCAACACGGCGCCCGAGAACGCCATGATGGGCAAGCTGGTCGTCGACTCGATCGTCACCTGGGCCAAGGAGTACAAGGTCGACGGCTTCCGCTTCGACCTCATGGGCCACCACCCGAAGGCCAACATCCTGGCGGTCCGCAAGGCCCTGGACGCGCTGACCCTCGCCAAGGACGGAGTCGACGGCAAGAAGATCATCCTGTACGGCGAGGGCTGGAACTTCGGCGAGGTCGCCGACGACGCCCGTTTCGTCCAGGCCACCCAGAAGAACATGGCCGGAACCGGTATCGCCACCTTCTCCGACCGGGCCCGGGACGCGGTGCGCGGCGGCGGCCCCTTCGACGAGGACCCCGGCGTCCAGGGCTTCGCGTCCGGTCTCTACACCGACCCCAACTCCTCGACCAGCAACGGCACCACGGCCGAGCAGAAGGCCCGTCTGCTGCACTACCAGGACCTCATCAAGGTCGGGCTGAGCGGCAACCTCGCGGCGTACACGTTCACCGACACCGACGGTAAGGAGGTCACCGGCGCCGAGGTCGACTACAACGGCCAGCCGGCCGGTTACGCGGACGCGCCCGGCGACGCCCTCGCCTACGCCGACGCGCACGACAACGAGTCGCTGTTCGACGCGCTGACGTACAAGCTGCCCGCCACGACCGGTGCGGACGACCGCGCCCGGATGCAGGTCCTCGCCATGGCGACCGCGACCCTCTCGCAGGGCCCCTCGCTCTCCCAGGCGGGCACCGACCTGCTGCGCTCCAAGTCCCTGGACCGCAACTCCTACGACAGCGGCGACTGGTTCAACGCCGTCCACTGGAGCTGCCAGGACGGCAACGGCTTCGGGCGCGGGCTGCCGATGGCGGCCGACAACGAGTCCAAGTGGTCGTTCGCCAAGCCCCTGTTGGGCTCGGTGAAGGTGGGCTGCCCGCAGATCGAGGGCACCTCGGCGGCGTACCAGGACCTGCTGAGGATCCGTTCGACGGAGAGCGTGTTCTCCCTCGGCACGGCCGTGCAGGTGCAGTCGAAGCTGTCCTTCCCGCTGTCGGGCAAGGAGGAGACGCCGGGCGTGATCACCATGGAACTCGGTGATCTCGTCGTGGTGTTCAACGCGACGCCCGACCGGCGGGAGCAGCGGGTGGCCGCGCTGGCCGGGACGGCGTACACACTGCACGAGGTGCAGGCGGCGGGCGGGGACTCCACCGTCAAGGAGTCGTCCTACGAGCGGATTTCGGGCACCTTCACCGTTCCCGGACGGACTGTGGCCGTATTCTCCCGCAAGTCCTGACAAGGGCATTACCGTGGTGGGGCAGACCCGGGTCCGGGTCTGCCCCATCGTGCTGTCCAAGGGCTGGCCACATGGACGTCAACGCGGACCTGACAGGCACGACCGTGATGGTCGTGGACGATACGGAGGCCGGCCGGTACGCCATGGGCACCCTGCTGAGCCGTGCGGGCCACCGGGTCGTGCCGGTCGCCAGCGGCCGCGAGGCGCTCGCCGAACTCGACGTACGGCTGCGCAAGGGCACCCTGCCGGACGTGGCCCTCGTCGACGTGGGCCTGCCGGACATGAGCGGCTTCGAACTGTGCCGGCTCTTCAAGGAGCGGCCGCACACGGCCCAGCTGCCGGTCGTGCACTTCTCGGCCGCCAGTGTGGCCCCGGTCAACTGCTGCGAGGGCCTGGACGCGGGATTCGAGGCCTATCTGAAGGTGCCCGCCGAGCCCCTGGAGATCGAGGCCGTGGTCCGGGCCGCCATCCGCAACGCCCAGGTGCGGGCCGACGACCGGGCGCTGGTACGACGGCTGACACTGCTGTCGGAGACGATCGTCACCATCCAGGCGGCGCGCTCCCTTCCGGAGCTCACCGACGCGGCCGCCGAGGGCATCTCGCGGGTCACCGGCACTCCCGCCGCCGTCTTCGTCCTGGACCAGGGCGACCGGCTGTACCGGGGCCTGTCCCGGGACCGCATCCCCGTCGCCCTGCCGGACGAGGGTGCCGACCGGGCGGTGGCCGCCCTGCTGCGACGGCTCACCCGGGGACAGTCCGCCGGTGTGCAGCTCACGACGGTGCCCTCACCGCTGTGGCCGGCCGGGTACTTCCGGCCCGGCGTGGAGCACGACGCCCGGCTGGCGCTCGTCCGTACACAGGACGGCAGGGCCGTGGTGTGCCTGGCCGCGCCCGCGCGCGGGATGCGCCGGATGGGCCCCGAGCGCGAGAGCCTGCTGGCCCAGCTGACCCAGGCCACCGCGTTCGCCGCGCAGCCCCTGCTCATGTACCAGGTGGAGCGGCATGTCGCCCTCACGCTCCAGCACAGCTTCCTGCCCCAGCCGCACCGGCTGCCCGAGCTGCCGGGCATGGACGTCGTGGTCCGCTATGTGCCCGCGTCCCCGGAGACCGAGATCGGCGGCGACTTCTACGCGGTGCTGCGGACCGACGAGGGGGTGCTCACCGCGGTCGGTGACGTCGTCGGGCACTCGCTGGACGCGGCGACCGTCATGGTGGAGATCCGGCACGCGCTGCGCGCCTACGCCGTCGAGGACAGCGACCCGGCCGTGCTCGCCGAGCGCCTCGACCGGATGCTCCAGCGCTACCACCCCGACCTCACGGCCACGGTCTGTCTGGCGCTGATCGACCCCGGCACCGGGCGCACCCGAATCGCCAACGCGGGACACATCCCGCCGCTGACCGTCCGGGACACCGGCGGCGCCGACTACGTCAAGGCGGCCGGTCCGCTGCTCGGCATCGGACTGCCCCATCCGCCGGCCACCGAGCTCTTCCTCGAACCCACCGACCGGCTCCTCATGGTCACCGACGGCCTGATCGAGACCCGGGGCACGGATCTCGCGGCCTCGATGGAGCACCTCCGCGCGGCCGCCGCCGGCTCCCTGCCCGGCCTGGACGCCCTGTGCGACACCCTGCTGGCCTCCTTCGGCCATGACCGGGAGGACGACATCGCGATGCTGGCGCTGCGGCTAGGCTGACGTGTGTTGACCTAGAACAGGAGTGCTCATGCCGCAGATCACCGTCGACTACTCCCAGACGATCGCCCCCGTCTTCGACCGGGCCGGTTTCGCCCGGGCGCTGCACGAGGCGACGGTCGAGATCGCGGCGGCGAAGCCGGAGGCGTGCAAGACGCAGTTCCGGGCGAGCGCGTACACGGCCTTCGGCTACGAGGACCCCGAGGAGCCCGGCCACGCGGTCGTTCACGTCACCCTCGGTCTGCTCACCGGACGCACCGAGGAGACCAAGGCCAAGCTCACCGAGGCGGTCCTGGAGCTGGTGCGGCGGCACATCGAGAACGACGACGACTTCGTGCTGCACGCCTCCGCCGAGGTGCGTGAACTGGACGCCTCCTACCGCAAGTTCTAGGGCCTGTCGTCACCTTCCCGTCGTCCGCCCGGAGGGCGGGCCGCGCGGCGTCAGGTGCGTGCTCTCGGCGTGCATGGCGCCGCGCGGCAGGGGGCACCCCCTCTGGGGGAGGGAATGTGACGACAGGCCCTAGGAGGCGAGGGCGATCAGCCGGCCCACCAGGTCGGTGAACGGCCCGTCGGTCGGCTCGTCGCGGAGCATGACCCGCATCAGCGCGGCCATCTCCTCGTCGTAGGCCGCGCTCACCGCGGCCAGTGCCGCGAAGTCGTGGACGAGCTGCGCCTCCAGCTCGCCGCGCGGGATGCGCCGGCCGTCCAGCCAGATCAGCGCGGTCGACTCGGCGAGCGAGATCCAGGAGCGGATGACCAGTTCCAGCCGCGCGGGCGGGTTCTCCACCCGCAGATGCGAAAGGATCTGGTCGTACGCGGCCTGCCGCACCGAGTCGATGAGCGCGTTCGTCGCCGACGAGCCCACGGCCGGGCCGCCGCGCATCAGCGCGGCGAAACCGGGCCCGTGGTCGTCCACGAAGTCGAAAAAGCGCCGCATCACCCGCAGCAGTCGCGCGCCCAGCGGTCCGTCCTGCGCCTCGACGAACCGGTCCGCGAGATCGTCGGCCGCGCGCTTCAACGCGGCCTCGTAGAGGCTGAGTTTGCCGGGGAAGTAGTGGTAGACCAGCGGGCGGGAGATGCCTGCCGCGGTCGCTATCTCGTCGATGGAGACATCGTCGGGCGAGCGTTGGCTGAACAGTTCGAGGGCAACGCCGATCAACTGCTGCCGCCGTTCCTCGACTCCCATTCTTCGCCGTACGCCGGTAGTCATGCGAACACCTTACCGATCGGATCCGGCCCGGAACGGCCCGGTCCGGACGCGGGTGTTCACAAATCCAGCACAAGCCGCTCACTTCGCGCCCGCGAAACACAGATCAGCATCGAGTCACCGCGCTCCGCGTCCGTCAGCAGCTCGTCCCGGTGGTCCACCTCGCCCTCCAGCACCCGCTGTTGGCAGGTTCCGCAGAAACCCTGCTCGCAGGAGTAGAGGGTGTCCGGCAGTTCCCGGCGTACGGCGGCCAGTACGGAGGAGTCCGCGGGGACCGTCAACGTCCGCCCGCTGCGCCGGAGTTCGACCTCGAACGCGGCGCCCGGCGCGGTGGCGCGAGGCGTGAACCGCTCCAGGCGCACCTGCGGGAACCGCTCCTCGACCGCCGCCATGAGCCCTTCGGGACCGCAGCAGTAGACGGCGGCCCCCTCGGGCACGTCCAGCGCGCCGAGTTCGGGTGTCCCGACGGCGACGGTCACCTGGTCCATTCCCTCCAGCTCCGCCACGAACGGCATCGACTCCCGCGACCGCCCGCAGTACAGCAACCGCCACTCCGCCCCGTCCGGCAGCGCCCGCAGCATCGGCAGGACCGGTGTGATCCCGATGCCGCCCGCGACGAAGACGTACGACGACGCCTTGACGAGCGGGAAACGGTTCCGCGGTCCGCGCACCTCCAGCTCCATGCCCTCGGCCACCTGCTCGTGCACCTCGCGCGAGCCGCCCCGCCCGTCCGCCACCAGCCGGGTCGCCACCGTGTACGAGGTGGTCTCCGCCGGGTCCCCGCACAGCGAGTACTGCCGCACCAGGCCCGACGGCAGGACGAGGTCCAGGTGCGCACCGGGCTCCCAGCGCGGCAGGTCCCCGCCCTCCAGACGCAGTTGTACGACCCCGTCGGCGATCTCCTCGCGGGAGGCCACCAGCAGTCGCAGCGCCCGCGACCGGGGCCGCCCGGAGACCGGCTCGTCCAGCGCGGGCATCGGCCACAGCGGCGAGGTCCGGATACGGCGGCGCATCGCCCGGCGGGTGAGGAAGGCGGCCCCCGCGACGACCGCGACGGTCAGCGGCTTCGGCATCACGCGGTCTCGGCCGCGACGGCGGCGGGGGAGGTGGCCAGATAGGCGACGGCCTGCTCGGTGCAGCCCTCCTGGGAGGGGTGGTAGTCGCGGCTCAGATAGCGCGGTATCGACCTGAGCATGTCGCCGGTCGCGGGCAGCACACCGCGCCGCCCCCGGACGTGGAAGTCCCGGAAGCTCGCCCTGCCGTCGGTCAGCGTCGGGTCGTTCTCCATGAAGAAGCGGGCCCCGCGCTGCCACAGGAACATCAGCGCCGCGAACGCCGTGGCCCAGGTGCGCACCCGGCGCCGGTAACCGCCGTCCACGTGCATGAAGAGGTCGAAGGCGACCGACCGGTGCTCGACCTCCTCGGCACCGTGCCAGCGCAGCAGGTCCAGCATGGTCGGATCGGCGCCCCGCCGGTCCAACTCCTCGGCGTTCAGAACCCAGTTGCCGAGGAAGGCGGTGTAGTGCTCCACGGCCGCGATGATCGCCACCCGCTCCAGGAGCCACCACTCGCGCGCCTTGCCCGGCGGCAGGGTCCGGTCGCCGAGCAGCTTCTCGAAGAACCAGTCGACCTGCGCGGTGTACGGCGTCGGATCGAGCCCCAGCTCCTTCAGATGCGGCAGGACCTCGTCATGTGCCTGGGAGTGCATGGCCTCCTGGCCGATGAAACCGATGACGTCCTCGCGCAGCCGCTCGTCGCGGATGAGCGGCAGCACCTGCTTGTAGACGTGCACGAACCAGCGCTCGCCGGCGGGGAGCAGCAGGTGGAGCACATTGATGGTGTGCGTGGTGAAGGGATCGCCGGGCACCCAGTGCAACGGGGTGTCCTCCCAGGCGAAGGACACCTTCCGCGCCTTGAGGGGCACCCGCTCTTGGCCCTGAGTGTGAGACATGGCGTCAATGTACTGACGAGTAGGGCCTGGGTGAACCCCTGTGCACCCTCTTATTTACATCAGTGTCAGCAAGCGCCCTGTCCTACCGGAGTCCGCTGATCGCCCGTCCGTCCTTGAGCGTGCCCTTCAGCTCGGCCTGCGTGCCCTCCTTGGTCTTCACGGCCAGCAGGCTGCCGTCAGCGGTTCCCCTCACCCCGCCCGTCGCGCTGACCGACGAGGTCTCCCGGCTGCCGGCGGCCAGCAGATACCAGGAGCCGCCCTCCGACTTCCACAGCACACCGGCCAGCACGTTCGGATCGCGCGGCCCGCACGCCGGGACGTTCTCGGCCTTCGCCGCGACCGCCCCGTACGCCCCGCCCGGCGTACGGAACTGCGCCAGCACCCGGGTGCCGCCACCACGCCAGGTCTCGGCGCGCGTGCACACCCAGTCCGCGGCACCGCTCGCGTCGGGCAGCCGCTGCTCGGCGTAGGGCCACGCGTTCACCGTCCGTACGCCCGCCGAGCTCATCGCCGACAGGGAGCAGGCGTACGGCGCCCAGGTGCGCAGCGCCTCCGCGCCGGACGCCTCGTGGAGCGCGCCGGGGCGGCCGGTGGTCAGCCGGGCCGGGACCAGTTCGCCGAGGTCGCTCATCAGCCGGGTGCCGCCACGGTCCGTCAGCTGGAGGACGTTCCAGGACGTGCAGCCGCCGGTCTGCCGGGCGGGGCCGGCCAGCGGCGAGGTCACGCCGTCGGTCAGGGTGAGGGCCATCGTGCCGGAGGACGGCTTCAGCAGGTCCCGCTCGGCGGCCTTCGTCACCCAGGGCGCCATCAGATAGCGGACGTTGCCGTCGGCCCGGCCCAGCACGACCGCGCTCGCCTCGGCCGACGTCGCCCCGTCGACCCGCGCGAAGTCGAGGGCCGCGCCCTGCGTGCCGTCCTTCGGCTCGGCGTAGCGGGCGATGCGCAGACCGTCGTAGAGGATCACCACGCGCGCGTTGTCGACGTTCCCCGCGTACAGGAGCTGGGCAGGGCCCGAGGGGCCGCCGGACGGGGTGCCGGGGGTCGCCGAGACCCGTACCGTCTCGCCGGGGCGGGCCCACACGGCGAGGGCGCGGCGCAGCAGCGCGGTGTCGTCGGTGAGGCCGCCGCGGGCGGGCCAGACGGAGAAGTCGTTGCGTGAGGCGGCCTGCCAGGCGGTGGCCGGGACCCTGGTCACCTGGCCCGGGTCGAGGGCGGCCTGGGCGGCCGGGTTCTGCGCGTACACCGGAGCGGCCGCGCCGTCCGGAGCCCAGCCGTCGCCGGGCAGACCGAGGAGGGCCCCGCACACGGCGACGGCCACGGCGGCGGCGAGTGCGGCCTTCAGGTGCTGCCGGCGCCGCATCAGGTCGGTGGGCCGGGCCTGGAGCGAACAGGGGTCGAACTCGGGGGAGTCCAGGAGCGGGTACTGGGCCGGGACGGTGTCGGCCTCCTCCAGCGCCTCGTCCGGCTCCGCCACACCGGCCGCCGTCAGCACCCGGCGGACCTCGCCGTCCGGGAGCCGCTCCAGGCCGCGCAGCACATAGGCGGCCCGGGCCGGCCCGGACAGGGCGGACAGCCGCTGGTCCAGGGCGAGTTCATCGGCCCCGCCCGAGCGGGGGAAGAGCCTGAGACCCCACACCTGGGGGAGCAGCGGCGGCAGCTGGGAGCGCTTGGGGCGCTTCCTGAAGGTGAGCGGCACGCCCGCCTCCAGCGCCGTACGCAGCACATGGAGACGGACGAAGGCGTACCCGGGGTCGCCGTCGCGGCCGGTCGACTGGGCCGGGATGACGGGCGTCGAGGCACGTCCCCGGGGCAGGGCGCGCTGGGTCAGGGCGTGCGCGGTCAGGACCCGCCGGTTGCGGCCCAGGCTCGGCGGCAGCACCAGATAGGCGAGCCGGACGAGCCGTGGGTAGTGCTCGACGAGCGCGGCCTCGGCCTGTTCGACATCGACGAACGGCTCGGGGGAGGCGGGTGCGGGGCGCGGGGCGACATCCTGTGACTGCACGTTCAGCAAAACGAGCGAATGGGGGGTTGGTCACCGCCGCCGGGGCGGGTCAGGCCTCCGGCTCCACGAGAGCGCGGGCGTAGTTGGCCATCGACCGCTGGTAGCGCGGCGAATGGGGGGCCAGTGCGCCCAGGACGAGGGAGAGGCCCTCGCGGTCCCGGCCGAGGCTGGACAGGCACAGGGCCAGACATGCCCGTACGGCGTCGTCCAACTCGTCCGAAGGGCCGTCCAGTTCGGGTGTCAGCAGCTTGACGCCCTCCTCGGCCCGGCCGATGTTCCGCAGCGAGCTGGACAGCTGGATCCTGGCCCGGCGGCCCTTGTAGCCGCTCAGGCCCAGCGCCAGCGCCTCGCGGTACAGCGGGGCCGCCTTGTCGGAGTGTCCGGTCGAGTCCCAGGCACAGGCCCGCTCGAAGGGGCCGTCCGGGCTGCCGTCGGGAAGCCTGGCGACCAGGGCGTCGATCACCGCCCGGAAATCGGCGGCACGGTCCTCGGGATACTCGTCGAAAGTGGCCCAGGCGGCCGTGATCTGCTGTTCCCAGTCCTCGTTCACCGGCACACTCTCGCACGGGTGTGCTCACGGAGACAGCGGATTTGAGCACACCTTGCCCCACAGCCGTATGCAAGGGGACGGGCACCCAGGCCCATGGGAAGGTTCCGGAGGAACAGATGAGGTTGACCCGATCGATCCTCGCCGCCGCCGCGGCGGCTCTCGTGCTGGCCGGCTGCGGCTC
This sequence comes from Streptomyces sp. S3(2020), assembly GCF_013044505.1. Taxonomy (GTDB): domain Bacteria; phylum Actinomycetota; class Actinomycetes; order Streptomycetales; family Streptomycetaceae; genus Streptomyces. The sequence continues at coordinate 37,408 of NZ_JABERD010000078.1, forward strand.
CGGTGGCGACGACGACAAGGCCGCCGTACCGGAGACGGCGACCGGCAGCCTCGAACACCTGGCCGCCGAGGTGGGCTGCGACCCGACCATCCAGATCGACGCCGACGAGATTCGCCAGGCCTCGTGCCGCAAGAGCGACGCCGACGGCAAGTTCATCCTGGCCACCTTCGCCACCGACCGCGGCCAGCGCGAGTGGATCAACGGGGCCAAGGACTACGGCGGTCACTACCTCGTCGGCCGCAAGTGGATCGCCGTCGGCGAGACCAAGACGGTGACCACCCTGCGCACCAAGCTCGGCGGTGACATCGAGGAGGGCCAGGACCACACCGCCCACACGGGAAGTCACTCGGAGAGTCACTGAACGCACGAGAAAGCCGGCGGTGGGAAATCCCACCGCCGGCTTTCTCATGCGCTAGCTCACTGGCACTTCTTGCCGGTGTTGATGCAGTTGACCAGCTTGTTCATCGTGTTCGTGGAGAAGAAGTTGATGAAGTCGTTGTGGTCGGTGATCGGCTTGTGCAGGTTCTCCGGGAAGGTGTCCACCGCGTACGGGTTCACGACCGTCCCGTTCTGGAGGGTCGGAGCCGGAACGTTGTAGACCAGCCGGACCTGGAGCTGCGGGATCGCCTTGAAGCCGTTGGCGCAGGTGCCGTCGGCCTGGACGAACGCCACGTGGGTGCGGTGGTTGGCGCTGTCGATGTTGGCGCCGTCCCAGCAGCTCTGGAAGTTGGTCGTACGGACCACCTGGCTGCCCTGCGGGCAGATCGGGTACTTGTCCTCGAGCTGGACCTTGTTCTCGAAGCCGGTGCAGGACCAGTTCACGTTGGCGTTGGCGTTGCCGTTGACGAACGCCTTGGCGTCACCGGTGATGATGCGCAGGGCGGTCGGCATCGCGACGACGTTGCCCTTCTTGTTGCCGACGAACTTCAGCTGCGCCTGCGCGGGCTGGAGGATCTTGCCCACGTTGCCCTCGGTGCCACCGCCGGCCGCGTTCTGGTCGAAGTCCTGCGAACCGTCCTGGAGTCGCAGCACCGGCCAGAAGTACGAGGACTTGTCGCCCTGGTTCTGGCAGGTGGTCTGTGCCGCCGCCAGCTCCTGGTCGCTCGCGAACGCGTCGTTGCTCTGGTTGCCGACGTAGTCGTGCAGGTGGTGGGCACCGTTGGAGACACCGGGCGCCACGATCACGTTGTCCGTGTTGTGGTTGTCGTTCCCGTTGGTGCCGCACTTGGTGGTGAAGGTGCCTCGCGAACCCGACCGGCCGTTCGCCGCGAGTCCGTTCGCGCCCACACCCAGCTGGGCGTTGCCCTGGACCTGCGTGATGTCCACGAAGTCCGCGGCCGTCGGGCCGTTGCCGCCCTGACCGTTCTGCTGGCCGTTGCCCTGGTCCTGACCCTGATCCTGGCCCTGGTCCTGACCGTTGTCCTGACCCTGGTCCTGGCCGTCGCCCTGCTGCTGGCCGTTGCCGTTCTGCTGACCGCCGTTGTTCTGCTGACCGCCGTTGTTCTGGCCGGCGTTGGTCTGCGGCGTAGCCTGGACTCCGGTGCACGCGGCGAGCTGGGCCAGGCTGGTGTCGGCCCCGCCCGCGCGCTTGATGTTGATCCGGATCCGGTCCAGAGCCGCGGTCCGCTTGTCCTTGAGCGGGCCGAGGATCGCGTTCTGGACGAATCCCGAGTCGTTGGTCTGCGCCTGGCGCGTGGAGGCGAGGCGGGCGTAGGCCTCGGTGATCTGCTTGTCCAGGTTCGCCAGCTCCGTACTCACGCCGGACCGGGCGCCTGTCGGGACGTTCGTCAGCTTCTGGCCGACGTCCGGGCACTGGATCGTGGCGATCTGTGCCGCGGCGGCCTTCACCTGGTTCTGTCCGGACCCGGACTCGTGCGCCGAGGCGTAGAAGTTCGCCCAAACAAGCCCGCCCCCACCGAGCGCTAGGGCTGCCGACCCGGCCACGACCTTGGTGGTCATCGACGTACGGCGTTTGCGAATGTTGCGTCCCATGGAACTCCTCTGACTTCCTTGCGGGGCGTCGAGTCGCCCGACAGGAGTGAAGCGGCGCAGTTCCATACGGACGTGGTCCCACGGGTGTTCAGTCGCCTCACAAACAAATCAGAGGATTAATCGGCTGCCCGGCCACAACCATCGCCTGAACAGCGGAAGTTACAGAAAATCAGCAACCGTTCACCGGCCCTGGTCCAGATAGGCGAGGACCGCCAGAACGCGTCGATTGTCGTCGTCCGACACTTCAAGGTCCAGTTTGATGAAGATGTTGGAGGTGTGCTTGGCAATGGCCCGTTCTGTGACGACGAGCTGTCCCGCGATCGCCGCGTTGGACCGCCCCTGCGCCATCAGCTCCAGCACCTCCAGCTCCCGCGGGGTCAGCCGGCCCAACGGCTGGTCGGCCGCGGCCCGTCGGGTCAGCAGCTGCTGGATCACCTGCGGGTCCATGGCCGTACCCCCGGCCGCCACCCGGTGCACGGCGTCCACGAACTGCGCCGCGTCGAACACCCGGTCCTTCAGCAGATACCCCACCCCGCCGGTGCCGTCGGCCAGCAGCTCGCGCGCGTACAACTGCTCCACGTGCTGCGACAGCACCAGCACGGGAAGCCCGGGCCGTGCCCGCCGGGCGTCCAGCGCGCACTGGAGCCCCTCGTCGGTGTGCGTGGGAGGCAGCCGTACGTCGACCACGGCGATGTCCGGTTCCAGCTCGGCCAGCGCGCGGGCGAGCTCGGGGCCGGACTCGACGGCCGCGGCGATCTCGAAGTCGTGGGCTTCCAGCAGCCGGACCAGTCCGTCGCGCAGCAGGAACAGGTCTTCGGCTAGGACAACACGCAAGGGATCTCCATGGTCACCATGGTGGGACCGCCCGCGGGGCTGCTGACGGCCAGGACGCCGTCGAATGTACCCAGCCGGCGCTCGACCCCGGCCAGCCCCGAGCCCGCCCCGACCGCCGCGCCGCCCTTGCCGTCGTCGGTGACGGTGATCCGCAGCATGCCCTCGGCGTGGTGCAGGTCGATCCAGAGCCGGTCGGCGCCGGAGTGCTTCACGGAGTTGGTGAGGATCTCGCTGATCGCGAAGTACGCCGCCGACTCGACCGGGGCGTCCGCGCGGCCGGGCAGCTCCACCGTCACCTCGGAGGGCAGCGGCAGCCGCAGCGCCAACGCCCTTACGGCGTCCCCGAGTCCGCGCTCGGCCAGCACCGGCGGATGGATACCCCGGACCAGATCACGCAGCTCGGCCAGGGCGTCGACGGAGGACCTGCGGGCCTGTGCGAGCAACTCCCGTGCTTTCTCCGGGTCCTTGTCGAGGAGCATCTCGATGGTGCCCAGGTCCATGCCCATCGCGACCAGCTGGGCCTGCGCCCCGTCGTGCAGATCCCGCTCGATGCGCCGCAGTTCGGCGGCGGAGGTGTCCACGGCGTCGCGCCGCGTCTCGGTCAGCACCCTCACCCGCTCGGCCAGTTCACCCTGGTTGGCGCCGAGAACGGCCTTGGTGAGCCGGAAGTGTGCCTGGAGCGCCCGGGGCGCGAAGAAGTGGCCGAAGAAGAGGATGACGAGCCCGAGGGCGGCGGCGGCCAGCGCCGAGACCTGCCCGGTGACGGGGACGAACCCGTACCAGTACCCGTCGGGGAACACCCGCCACAGCCCCGCCGCCAGCGCGAACCCCTCCAGGGGGTAGAGCACGAGCACGGCCGGCAGCAGCGCGGTGAGGAAGCCCGCCGTCATGTCGACCGGCAGCCACCGCAAGTCCCGCCAGGTCGCCGGGTCCCGCAGCATGCCGAAGGTGCGCGCCCACGGGTTGGCGTCCTGGGGGATCGGCCGGTACGCCGACGCGATCCGTACCCCGCCCCATTCGGCGGCGAGCACCCGCCGCCAGTCCGCGAACGCCCGCACACCGGTCAGCACCCACGGTGTGGTGACGATCCCGACCCCGATCGGGATCAGCGCGACGGCTGTCTCTTATCCCCATCT
>NZ_JABERD010000079.1 GCF_013044505.1 Streptomyces sp. S3(2020)
GCCATCCCCGCCTCCGTTCCCGCCCCGGTCTGCCCCGTGACACCCCGCGACGCCGTCCCGGCGTGCGGGACGGCGTCGGTCTGTTCGTGTGTGCCGGTGTTCGGGGGGACGGCCGCCTCGGTCGGCGGGCGGCCGTCCCCCTCCCCCGCGGTCACGCGGCGCGCAGGAACCGGAGCCGGCGGGTGCGCCCGGTATGCACCCCGCCCTCGGCCTCGTGGCCGGCTGCCTCACGGCGGGCGGCGCGACGGCTGCGGACGGCCTCGCGGGCCAGCCGCTCCTGCTGGGCCTGACGGAGCAGGTCGGCGGAGCGAAGCTGGGAGAGCTCGTACTCGTACATGGTGTCCCCTTGGGAGAGTCGGTTTCGTGCTTCGCTTTCTGCGATGTCTCAACCTTCGTCTCCGAGGCGGGTCCGCCACATCGGGAGAGTTCCGCATCTTCGGCCACCGTGGGGGCCTTAGACATGCCTAAGGGGCCTCAGGCGCCGCGTAAGGTGCTTACGGTCGGCCTAAGACCCCTTGGTGACCTGCGGTGATTCAGCTCGTGGACGGCAGTCCGAGCAGGACGTCGGTGTACTTGAGGACGGCCAGGAGCAGGCCGATGACACCGAGCGCGACTCCCGCCCAGCCGACCGACTTGATCCACGGGGCCTGCGGCTTGCCGGGCGCCCCGAAGGCGGGCCGGGCCAGCACGAAGACGCCCACGACCAGCGCGGCCAGCGCGAAGAAGCCGGCCCACAGAGCGGAGGTCTGCCAGGCGTCGCCGTAGATCTCCTTGACCTGGGTGGCGACGGTCGCGGTCGACGCCGTCTCCAGCTGGCCCACGAGGGTCTCGCGGGCGGCGGCGACCGTACCGATCCAGCCACCGGTGAGGGAGACCAGGCCGAGCCCGACGGACACGACCGCGGCCGCGCCCTGGCCGACGCCGGACGGGCCCTCCTTCTCGTCCTCGGCGAGGCCCTCGAGAACCTCGGCCTCGTCGCCGTCCTCGGCGTCGTCGGCCTCGGTCCCGGAGTCGGTCCCGAGCTCGGAGTCGGCCTCGGTCACCTCGTCGGCGCCCACGGCGTCGCTCTTCGTGACGTCCACCTTCTCCTCGTCGGTCTTCACCTCGGGGCCCGTCTCGGCCCCGGTCTCGTCAGCAGTCTTGGTTCCCATACCTCGCACCGTACGGACGCAGTCTGAGAGGTCTCTTAATGATCGTTGTGAGCGGCACGCGTGCGTGCCTCACGCCACTCGGGCGCCAGCACCGACCAAACCTCGAGATCGTGCCGGGTCCCACCATAGAGGTGCGCCTGACGGTGGACGCCGTCGCGGGTCATTCCCAGCCGGCGGGCCACGTTCAGGCTGGGGGTGTTTCCGGCGGCTGCGACCCATTCGATCCGGTGGACGCCGCGTCCCTCGACCATCCAGTCGATGAGCAACCGCATCGCCCGGGTGATCAGCCCGCGTCCGGTGGCGGCGGGTTCCAGCCAGCAGCCGACCTCGCAGTTGCCCTGCGCCGCGTCGAAGTTGAGGGTGAGCACCCCGCCGACGAGCTTTCCGTCCAGCCAGATGCCGTGGTAGCCGCCGGTGTCGTCGACACGCATCCGGGCGTAGCGCTGGAGGGTCTCGCGCGCGGACTCCACGTCGACGGCCTGGGAGCCGAAGGGGATGAACTGCCCGATGAACTCCCGGCCGCGCTCCAGGTTCGCCAGGAACTCCTCGGCGTGCCAGGGCTCGAGGGGCCGCAGTTCGGCGCCGTCACCCAGCGATATCGCGTACATCCTCGTCCTGCTCCCTCTCCAGCTCCGCCACGACGTCCTCCACCCTTTCACGCGGGGCGCGGCACTCCGGCGGCTCGATGCTGATGCGTGGCATCCGGCGGTCCAGCCAGCCCGGCAGCCACCAGTTGGCGCCGCCGAGCAGGTGCATGAGGGCGGGGACGAGCAGTGTGCGCAGGACGAAGGCGTCGAGGGCGACGGCGGCGGCGAGGGCGATGCCGAACATGGCGATCACGCGGTCGCCGCTGAGGACGAAGGCGAGGAAGACCGAGATCATGATGACCGCGGCGGAGTTGATCACCCGGCTGGTCTCGGCGAGGCCGACGCGGACCGCCCGTCGGTTGTCGCCGGTCTCCAGCCACTCCTCGTACATCCGGCTGACCAGGAAGACCTGGTAGTCCATGGAGAGCCCGAAGAGCACGGACACCATGATCACCGGGAGGAAGGGCTCGATCGGTCCCGCCCGGCCGAGGCCCAGCAGCTCGCTCCCCCAGCCCCACTGGAAGATCGCGACGACGATCCCGAAGGCCGCGGCGACCGCGGCGACGTTCATCGCGGCGGCCTTCAGCGGGATGCCGACGGACCGGAAGGCGAGCAGGAGCAGCAGACAGCCCAGACCGATGACGACGCCGACGAACAGGGGCAGCTTGCCGACGATCACCTCGGCGAAGTCGTCGTACGACGCCGTGACACCGCCGACCTGGATGTCGAGCGAGGTGCCGGTCTCGGCGCGGGGCAGCACCTCGGTGCGCAGCCGGTCGACGAGGTCGCTGGTCTGCTGGGACTGCGGGGACGAGGTCGGGACGATCGTGAAGTAGCCGATGTCACCGGCGCTGTTGTAGGTCACCGGCGTCACCGAGGCGACGCCCTCGGTGGTGCGGATGGTGGCGTCGAGGTTGTCGAGGAGGAGCTTGTCCTCGGCGCCGTCGATGTGGGTCACCAGGGTCAGCGGGCCGTTGACGCCGGGGCCGAAGCCGTCGGCGAGCAGGTCGTAGGCCTGGCGGGTGGTGGATATCTTCGGGTTGTTGCCCTGGTCGGAGGTGCCGAGGTGCAGCCCGAGCGTGGGCAGGGCCAGGACGGTCATGACGACCAGGGCGACCGCGCCGAGCAGCTTGGGGTGCCGTTCCACGAACGCCGACCAGCGTGCGGCGAGCCCGGTCGGCACCTCGGGCTGGGGCCCGTGCTCGTCCAGGTGCCGTCGCTCGCGCCGGCTGAGGGCGCGCATGCCGATGAAGGAGAGCAGGGCGGGCAGCAGGGTGACGGAGGCGGCGACGGTGAGGACGACGGTGAGCGAGGCGGCTATCGCGACGCCGTTGAGGAAGCTCAGCCGGAGGATCAGCATGCCCAGCAGGGCGATGCAAACCGTGGCACCCGCGAAGACGACCGCCCGTCCGGTGGTCGTGACGGCGTTGGATATGGACTCGGCGACGCCCAGCCCGCGTTTCAGTCCGCGCCGGTGCCGGGTCACGATGAACAGGGCGTAGTCGATGCCGACGCCGAGTCCGATCAGCATGCCGAGCATGGGTGCGAAGTCGGCGACGGTCATGGCGTGCCCGAGCAGCACGATCCCGGCGTACGCGGTGCCGACGCTCACCAGCGCGGTGGCGATGGGCAGCAGCGAGGCGGCGAGCGAGCCGAAGGCGAGGAACAGCACGAGCGCGGCGACGAGTACGCCGACGGCCTCGGCCAGGTGTCCGCCCGAGGACTCGGTGAGGGCGATGGCGCTGCCGCCCAGCTCCACCTGGAGCCCGTCGCTCGCGGCCTCCTCGGCGGTGTCGACGACGGACCGCACCTCGGCCGCGTCGATGTCCTCGGCCCGGTCGTCGAAGGTGACCGTGGCGTACGCGGTACGGCCGTTCTCGCTGATCTGGGCGGCGCCCTGCTCGTCGTAGGGGCTGACGACGGCGGCCACTCCGGGCAGATCGGCGATCTCGTCGAGGGTCCGGGTCATGGTCTGTTCGACGGCGGAGGCACGGACCGTGCCGGACGTGGTGTGCCAGACGACGGTGTCGCTGTCACCGCCGAGCTCCGGGAAACCCTCCCGCAGCAGCTGGGTGGCGCGGCCCGACTCGGTGCCGGGGACCTCGTAGTCGTTCGAGTACGCCGAGCCGGTGGCCACGGCCGCCGCGGTCACCCCGCCGAAGGCGAGGAGCCACAGCAGGACGGCGACGAGGCGGCGCTGGACACACCAGCGTGCGAGGGCTGCCACGAAACGTGCTCCCGGGTGGATTTATGGATCTTTGACCGGGAACAGTCGTCCATGAGTTGAACGGCCCGCAAAGAACGCATGAGCAATGCGGAGACCACTCTTGCAGTCAGAAATGATCGTTTAACGCATTCGTGCGTTTATTCACAGGAGTGGGAGACAGATCACAGGACAGTAACGTCCGCTCTGTCACCTCAGTCGAACTGGTCGCCCAGTGCCATCACCATCACGCCGACGATCAGCAGCCACAGCGCCCTGCGGGTGCGTCCCCGGGAACCCAGGACCGCCGCGAGCGCGCAGACGGCGGCTCCGAAGGCGTAGGCGGCCGGCACCAGCGTGGGAGCGGCACCGCTCAGCCGCAGCACCGACGCGGCGAGGCCCGCGAGGGCCAAGAGGGTTCCGGTGCCGGAGGACGTCCAGCGCGCCCGCCGGGCGTCCAGCACCTCGTCGTCGTACTCCCCCTCTATGTCGGACTCGGAATCCGGGTGCGCGTTCATGGCGGGCGAGCGTAGCGTGTCCGGCTGAGAATCCCGGGCGGCTACGCCCCTGACCGAAGCGGGTGCATTGTTTGAAGGTCCGACCGAGCTCCTACGCATCTCTCTTTCCTACGAAGGACTCAAGGAGCCCGTTCACCGATGTCAGACATCACCTCAGGGACCTCGGACGACCTCACTAGCCGTCTGACCCACCCGCGCTGGACACGCAGCAACCACTACGACGTCCGCTGGACGATCGAGAACCAGATGGGCCCGCACGCCCTGTGGCTGCTGGAGTGGCTGGCGCCCGCGCTGGGGCTGGAGAACCTGCGCCCCGGTGCCCGCGTCCTCGACCTGGGCTGCGGCCGCGCCATGACCTCCGTGTTCCTCGCCAAGGAGTACGACGTCCAGGTCACCGCCGCCGACCTGTGGGTCAGGGCCGACGAGAACGCCGTACGCGTCGCCGAGGCGGGAGTCGCCGACCGTGTGCTGCCGGTGTACGCCGAGGCGCACGACCTGCCGTTCGGCGAGGGGACGTTCGACGCGATCGTCTCCGTCGACGCGTATCAGTACTTCGGCACGAACGACCTGTATCTGCCCACGCTGACGCGGCTGTTGAAGCCGGGCGGGCGGATCGGGATCGTCGTACCGGCGCTTCGGGAGGAACCGGCGGGCGACGAGCCTCCGGCGCATCTGAAGGAGTACTGGGAGAAGGACCCCGGTTTCTGGGCGTTCCACTCCCCCGCCTGGTGGCGGCGGCTGTGGACGCGCGGCGGGGCCGCGGTCGAGACGGCCGACTGGCTGGAGGACGGCTGGCGCGACTGGCTGCTGTGGAGCGAGGTGTGCGCCGCGGAGAGCCCGAGCGAGTTCATGGCGGACATGGCGCGCTGGTCGGTCGACCTGATGCACGCCGACGTCGAGCATGTGCTCGGTTTCGCGCGGGTCGTGGGACGCCGTAAGTGACAGCGGGGCCCCGGAGGTACGACCTCCGGGGCCCTGCCTACGACGGGTCTCAGCCCTCGCTGACGCCCAGCTTCTCCAGGATCAGCTCCTTGACGCGGGCCGCGTCGGCCTGACCGCGGGTCGCCTTCATGACCGCGCCGACCAGGGCGCCGGCGGCCGCCACCTTGCCGGAGCGGATCTTGTCGGCGATGCCCGGGTTGCCGGCGATGGCCTCGTCGACGGCGGTGCCGAGGGCACCCTCGTCCGAGACGACCTTCAGACCGCGCTTGTCGACGACCTCGTCCGGGGTGCCTTCGCCCGCGAGGACGCCTTCGATGACCTGGCGGGCCAGCTTGTCGTTGAGGTCACCCTTCGAGACGAGCTCGGTGACCCGGGCGACCTGCTCGGGCGTGATGGCCAGCTCGTCCAGCGACGTGGCGGACTCGTTGGCGCTGCGGGCGAGTTCGCCCATCCACCACTTGCGGGCGGAGGCCGCGTCGGCACCGGCGTCGATGGTCGCGACGATGAGGTCCAGCGCACCGGCGTTGGTGATCGACTGCATGTCGAAGGCGCTGATGCCCCATTCCTCCAGCAGCCGCGCGCGGCGCACCCGCGGCAGCTCGGGCAGCCCGGCGCGGACCTCCTCGACCCACTCGCGCGAGGGGGCCACCGGAACGAGGTCCGGCTCGGGGAAGTACCGGTAGTCCTCGGCCTCCTCCTTCACGCGGCCCGAGGTCGTGGACCCCGTGTCCTCGTGGAAGTGCCGGGTCTCCTGGATGATCGTGCCGCCGCTGTTCAGGACCGCGGCGTGCCGCTGGATCTCGAAGCGGGCCGCACGCTCCACGGAACGCAGCGAGTTGACGTTCTTCGTCTCGGAGCGCGTGCCGAACTTCTCGCGGCCGTGCGGGCGCAGCGACAGGTTCACGTCGCAGCGCATCTGGCCCATCTCCATGCGGGCCTCCGACACACCGAGCGCCTTGATGAGCTCGCGCAGCTCACGGACGTACGCCTTGGCGACCTCGGGCGCGCGCTCGCCGGCGCCCTCGATCGGCTTGGTGACGATCTCGATGAGCGGGATGCCGGCGCGGTTGTAGTCGAGGAGCGAGTGCGAGGCGCCGTGGATACGGCCCGTCGCGCCGCCGACGTGCGTCGACTTGCCGGTGTCCTCCTCCATGTGGGCGCGCTCGATCTGCACCCGGAAGATCTCGCCGTCCTCCAGCTGTACGTCGAGGTAGCCGTCGAAGGCGATCGGCTCGTCGTACTGGGAGGTCTGGAAGTTCTTCGGCATGTCCGGATAGAAGTAGTTCTTCCGGGCGAAGCGGCACCACTCGGCGATCTCGCAGTTCAGCGCGAGACCGATCTTGATCGCCGACTCGACGCCGATCGCGTTGACGACCGGGAGCGCGCCGGGCAGGCCGAGGCAGACGGGACAGGTCTGCGTGTTGGCGTCCTGACCGAGTTCGGTCGAACAGCCGCAGAACATCTTGGTCTTGGTGCCGAGTTCGACATGGACCTCAAGGCCCATGACGGGGTCGTACGACGCGAGAGCGTCCTCGTACGACTCCAGGTCGGTCGTGGTGGTCACGGTGAAACTTCCCTCTCAGCCCAGCAGGACGTCGTCGTCGCCCAGCCGCTTCAGCTCGCGGTAGAGGATGGCGAGGCCGGTGACGATGGCGACGGCGGACACGGTGGCGTCGATCAGCCGCAGGGTGTCGTGCTCGCCCCGGGCCTTCTTGATCTGCTTGGCGACGCCGACCGCGCCGAACGCGGTGGTGGCCATCGACAGGTACGTACCGGACTTGGACTTCTTGAAGTCCTTGGCCTTGGTCAGCTTGCTCACAGCGACGGTGCCTCCTCCAACAGCGGGTGCCCCCACTTTTCCACGAAGGCGGCCTCGACGGCGGCGCCGACCTTGTACAGACGGTCGTCCTTCAGCGCCGGGGCGATGATCTGGAGGCCCACGGGGAGGTTGTCCTCGGGCGCCAGACCGCACGGCAGCGACATGGCCGCGTTGCCCGCCAGGTTCGTCGGGATGGTGCACAGGTCGGCCAGGTACATCGCCATCGGGTCGTCGGCGCGCTCGCCGATCGGGAAGGCGGTGGTGGGCGTCGTCGGCGAGACGATGACGTCGACCTGCTCGAACGCCTTCTCGAAGTCACGCGTGATGAGCGTGCGGACCTTCTGGGCGCTGCCGTAGTACGCGTCGTAGTAGCCGGAGCTGAGCGCGTACGTGCCGAGCATGATGCGGCGCTTCACCTCGGGGCCGAAGCCCGCCTCACGGGTGAGGGAGGTGACCTCTTCGGCCGAGTGGGTGCCGTCGTCGCCCGTGCGGACGCCGTAGCGCAGGCCGTCGAAGCGGGCGAGGTTGGACGAGCACTCGGACGGCGCGATCAGGTAGTACGCCGACAGGGCGAGGTCGAAGGACGGGCAGTCCAGCTCGACGATCTCGGCGCCCAGGTCCTTCAGCAGCGCGACGGACTCGTCGAAGCGCTGGATGACACCGGCCTGGTAGCCCTCGCCGCGGAACTGCTTGACGACGCCGACGCGCATGCCCTCGACGCTGCCGTTGCGGGCGGCCTCGACGACCGGCGGGACCGGGGCGTCGATCGAGGTGGAGTCGAGCGGGTCGTGCCCGGCGATGACCTCGTGCAGCAGCGCCGCGTCCAGGACCGTACGGGCGCAGGGCCCGCCCTGGTCGAGGGACGAGGAGAAGGCGACCATGCCGTAGCGGGAGACCGCTCCGTACGTGGGCTTCACGCCGACCGTGCCGGTGACGGAGGCCGGCTGGCGGATGGAGCCGCCGGTGTCGGTGCCGATGGCGAGGGGGGCCATGTGCGCGGCGAGCGCGGCGGAGGAGCCGCCGCCGGAGCCGCCGGGGATCCTGGTGAGGTCCCAGGGGTTGCCGGTCGGGCCGTAGGCGCTGTTCTCGGTGGAGGACCCCATGGCGAACTCGTCCATGTTGGTCTTGCCGAGGATGACGACGTCGGCGGCCTTGAGGCGCTTGGTGAGGGTCGCGTCGTACGGCGGGATCCAGCCTTCGAGGATCTTGGAGCCGACGGTGGTCGGGATCCCCTCGGTGGTGAAGATGTCCTTGAGCGCGAGGGGTACGCCGGCCAGCGGGCCCAGCGTCTCCCCGCGCTCGCGCTTCTCGTCGACGGCACGGGCCTGCGCCAGCGCGCCCTCGCGGTCGACGTGCAGGAAGGCGTGCACCTTCGTGTCGACTTCTTCGATACGGGCGAGGTGGGCCTCGGTGACCTCGACCGCCGTGAGTACGCCGGAGGCGATGTTCGCGGCGGTCTCAGCGGCGGTGAGCCGGATGATGCTGCTGTGGTCCGTCATGGTGATTAGTCCTCCCCCAGGATCTGCGGCACCTTGAAACGCTGCTGCTCCTGGGCCGGGGCGCCGGAGAGCGCCTGCTCGGGGGTGAGCGACGGACGGACCTCGTCCGCCCGCATGACGTTCGTCAGCGGAAGCGGGTGCGAGGTCGGCGGTACGTCTTGGTCGGCGACCTCGCTGACGCGTGCGACCGCGCCGATGATGTCGTCCAGCTGTCCCGCGAAGTGCTCGAGCTCTTCGGGCTTCAGCTCCAGACGCGCCAGCCGTGCGAGGTGGGCGACCTCCTCGCGCGTGATGCCAGGCATGCAGCGATCCTCTGGGGTGAGTGCGTGTGGTTTGGGGCCAATCCTATGGGGCGAGTGCCTCCGGCCGTTAAACGGATTCGGAGGGGGTGCCTGGACAGGCGCCCCCGATCGGCCCTTCCGAGGCGCTCACTCCGCCGCCGGCAACGCCGCCCTCGGCCGCTGCCACCCCCGCGACCCGCGGGCCCGCAGCCACGCCGTGGTCTCCTCGGCCGGCATCGCCGCCGCGACCAGCCAGCCCTGTACGGCGTCACAGCCCAGGTCGCGCAGCCGCTCCCAGGTCTCGTCGTCCTCCACGCCCTCCGCGACGACCAGCAGGCCGAGCGAGTGCGCGAGGTCGACCGTGCACCGCACGATCTCCGCGTCCTCGGTGTCGATGGCCAGCCGGGCCACGAAGGAACGGTCGATCTTCAGCTCACTCACCGGCAGCCGGCGCAGATGCACCAGGGACGAGTAGCCCGTGCCGAAGTCGTCCAGGGACATCTTCACGCCGTGCCCGGTCAGCCCGGCGAGGGTGTCGGCGGCGCGCTGCGGGTCCTCCAGGAGCACGTGTTCGGTTATCTCCAGCTGGAGCGAGCCCGCGGGGACGCCGTGCCGGGCCAGCCGGGCGGCGACGGAGCCGGCGAAGCCGGGGGTGTGGACGTCACGCGGGGAGACGTTGACCGCGACGGGCACGTGCAGGCCCTGGGCGCGCCACTTGGCCACCTGGGCGAGCGCGGTGTCGAGGACGTACTCGGTGAGGTGCGGCATCAGTCCGGACGACTCGGCGATGGCGATGAACTCGTCCGGCGGCACCTTCCCGCGCTCCGGGTGCACCCAGCGGACGAGGGCCTCCAGGCCCGCCACCTGGCCGTCGAAGCGGACCTTGGGCTGGTAGTGCAGCTGGACCTCGTGCGCGTCCAGCGCGCGCCGCAGGTCGCCCAGCAGACCGAGGCGGTCGGGGGTGTTGGAGTCCCGCTTGGACTCGTAGACCTCGACACCCGTGCGGTCCCGCTTCGCCTGGTACATCGCCACGTCCGCCCGGCGCAGCAGCCCCTCGGCGTCCAGGGCGTGGTCGGGGAAGACGGCGACGCCGGCGCTGGCCTCCAGGACGAGGGTGAGCCCGTCGAGGTCGAGGGGGGAGCTGAGGGCCGCGACGAGGTTGCGGGCCACCCGGGTCGCGGACGTCGTCGAGTCGGCGACGGGCAGTAAGACGGCGAACTCGTCACCGCCGAGCCGTGCGGCCTCCGCTCCGCGCGGCAGGGCCGCCTGGAGCCGGTCGGCTATCTGGAGGAGCAGCCGGTCACCGGCCAGGTGGCCCAGGGTGTCGTTGACCGAACGGAAGCGGTCGAGGTCGATGAGCATGAGGGCGGCCCGGGCGCCGATGCGCTCGGCGTCGTCCAGGGCGGTCCAGATCCGTTCGAGGAGCCACTGCCGGTTGGGGAGCCCGGTCAGCGGGTCGCGCAGCTGCTCCTCCGCCCGGGCCCGGGCTATCCACAGGGTGGAGTCGAGGGCGATGAGCGGGATCGCGAAGAGCGGCAGCAGCACCGGTTTGGCGACGGCGACGACGCAGACCAGCGGTGCGATGCCGAGCAGCGCGACGGCGACCAGTCCCTGTCTGACGAGGGCGGTGCGGGCCACGGTGGGCAGACCGCCGGTGCGCGGGGCGTGCAGGTACCACAGCAGGGTGCGGGTGACCACGAGGTAGGCGGCCGCGACGAGGAGCACCTCGGGGGCGGTGTAGAGGGTCCAGGTGTCGGGGTTCCAGGGGGCCTCGACGGACGGGACACGGCCGAAGGCGGCCAGCACCAGGGCGCCGGCGCCGATGCCGAGGATGTCCACCGCGCCGTGCAGGACGCCCTGTCGCCAGCGGTTGCGCCTGGCTATGCCGACCAGGACGACGACGGTGAGGCTGACCATGCCGGCGGGCACCCAGCCGTACAGCATCAGGACGGCGAGGGTGAGGGCGGCGCCCGAGCCGGTGCCGCCCCACCAGCGGGCGCGGCCGAGGGCGACCAGGTGGCCGACGATGACGCCGGTGAGGACGGCCAGGGACCAGCCGACGGTGCCGGACGGGAAGAGCGCGTGGCCCTCGGTGAAGGCGCGGTAGAAGCCGGCGCCGAGCACGAACCCGGCCGCCGCGACGACCCCGGTGGGCAGTGCGGGCCAGGACAGATGCCGCTCGGGCCCGGAGCCCGGCAGCCCGGGAGTGTGGTCGGTGAGCTGTACGGAGTTGCGTCCGCCTCCCGTGGAGTACGGTCCGAGGGCGCGTGTCTCCTCGCCCGGACGGTTCGCGGACCGCGTCGCCCAGCGGCTCCCCTGCCAGGCGCTCGTCAGCCGGCGCAGCCGTGAGTCCGGGGCGGCGCTCTCGGTCGGTTCCATTCCCGTCCCTCTCACAGCCGGCGGTGCCCACGCCACGCGGCCCGTTGCCCGACAAACCCTCTGCGGCGCCGCGTTGGAAAGCCCTTCCCCCTGCTCTGGAGGAGCAAGGGGATGCCCCAACCGCAGCTGGGCACGGCGGGCGCACATCTCAACAGTAGGCCGCGGAAGGCTTCCACGGGCAGCGGTCGTCGACGGTTGCCCGAATGCGCCCCGGCCACCCGTATGCATCTGGTATGCGCCGATCGGGTGGCCTTCAACCGCTGCTCCGTCCTGCTCCTCGCCTACTCCTCGGTCGGAAGCGCGACTTCGGCGGCCGCCTCGGGTCCCTGTTCCAGCAGGACGTCGAAGCCGTCCTCGTTCAGAACGGGCACCTTCAGCTGCATCGCCTTGTCGTACTTCGAACCTGGATTGTCACCCACAACGACGAAAGACGTCTTCTTCGAAACAGAACCGGTCACTTTCGCACCCAGAGTTTGCAATGCCTCCTTGGCGCCGTCACGGGTGAAGCGCTCCAGGGTGCCGGTGACGACGACGGTGAGGCCTTCGAGGGGGCGGGGGCCCTCGTCCTCGCCGGAGCCCTCCTCCTCCATGCGGACACCGGCGGCCCGCCACTTGCGGAGGATCTCCTGGTGCCACTCCTCGGCGAACCACTCCTTGAGCGACTTCGCGATGATCCCGCCGACCCCGTCGGTGCCGGCCAGCTCCTCTTCCGTGGCCTGCTCGATCCGCTCGATCGAGCGGAACTCACGGGCCAGGGCCTGGGCGGCGACCGGACCGACATGGCGGATCGAGAGGCCGTTGAGGAAACGGGCGAACGGGCGGCTCTTGGCCTCCTCGATGTTCTTGAGCAGGGCGAGCGTGTTCTTCTTCGGCTCGCCCTGCTGGTTGGCGAAGACGGTGACGACCTTCTCCTCGCCCGTCTTCGGATCCCGCTTGGGCAGCCCGCTGTCCTGGTCGAGGACGTACGCCTTGATCGGGAGCAGCTTCTCCACCGTGAGGTCGAAGAGGTCGCCCTCGTCGACGAGCGGCGGGTCGGCCGGCTCCAGGGGGCGGGTGAGCGCGGCGGCCGCCACATTGCCGAAGTGCTCGATGTCCAGGCACTCACGGCCCGCGAGGTAGGAGACGCGCTCCCTCAACTGCGCGGGGCAGGTGCGCGCGTTGGGGCACCGCAGGTCGATGTCCCCTTCCTTCATGGGCTTCAGCGGCGTCCCGCACTCCGGGCACTCGGCGGGCATCACGAACGCGCGCTCGCTGCCGTCGCGCAGGTCCACGACCGGGCCGAGGATCTCCGGGATGACGTCACCGGCCTTGCGGATCACCACGGTGTCACCGATGAGGACGCCCTTGGCCTTGACGACGTCCTGGTTGTGCAGGGTGGCGAACTCGACCTCGGAGCCCGCGACCGTGACCGGTTCGACCTGGGCGTACGGCGTGACGCGACCGGTGCGGCCGACGCCGACCTTGACGTCGATCAGCTTGGTGTTGACCTCTTCGGGCGCGTACTTGTAGGCGATCGCCCAGCGGGGCGCGCGGGCCGTGGAGCCGAGGCGTCCCTGGAGGCGGATCTCGTCGAGCTTGACGACCGCGCCGTCGATCTCGTGCTCCACCGAGTGGCGGTTCTCGCCGAAGTAGGCGATGAACTCCCGTACGCCGTCGAGTCCGTCGACCACCTTGTTGTACTGGGCGGTGGGCAGACCCCAGGTCTTGAGCAGGTCGTAGGCCTCGGAGAGGCGGGTCATGCCGTCGAAGCCCTCCAGGGCACCGATGCCGTGCACGACCATGTGCAGGGGGCGGGTGGCGGTGACGCGCGGGTCCTTCTGGCGCAGCGAACCGGCCGCCGCGTTGCGCGGGTTGGCGAAGGGCTTGTCGCCGGCCTCGACCAGACGGGCGTTGAGCTCCTCGAACTTCTCCATCGGGAAGTAGACCTCGCCGCGGATCTCCACTAGGTCGGGGACCTTGTCGCCGGTGAGCCGGTCCGGGATCTCCGCGATGGTCCGGACGTTGGGCGTGATGTCCTCGCCGGTGCGGCCGTCGCCGCGGGTCGCCGCACGGACGAGACGGCCCTGCTCGTACGTCAGGTTGACGGCGAGACCGTCGACCTTCAGTTCGCACAGGAGGTGGTAGTCAGAGGTGCCGACGTCCTTGGCGACGCGCTCGGCCCAGGCCGCCAACTCCTCGTCGCTGAAGGCGTTGTCGAGGGAGAGCATGCGGGAGCGGTGTTCGACGGAGGTGAACTCCGTCTCATAGGCCCCCGCGACCTTCTGCGTCGGCGAGTCCGGCGTCCGCAGCTCGCCGTACTCCTCCTCCAGCGCCTCCAGCGAGCGCAGGAGCCTGTCGAACTCCGCGTCGCTGACGACCGGGGCGTCCTTCACGTAGTACCGGAAGCGGTGCTCCTCGATCTGCTCAGCGAGCTTCGCGTGCTGCTCCCGTGCCTCCGCGGGCACCGTCGTCTCCGCTTGCTTGTCGCCGGCCACCGTGTTGTCCTCCCGTTACTCTGGGTTGTCCGCGAGGGATCTCGCCGCCTGGACGCAGTGGGCGAGCGCCTTGCGCGCGTAACCCGGGGAGGCCCCCGCGAGTCCGCACGCCGGAGTGACCGTGACCGCCTCCGCGAGAAGTCCCGGATGCAGCCCCAACCTGCGCCACAGCGTCCTGACACCCATGACGCTACCGGCAGGGTCCGACAATGCCGTGTCCGTGCCGGGCACGACACCGGTGAAGAGCCGGGTGCCGCTCTCCACCGCCTCACCGATCGCGTCGTCGTCACGCTCGGTGAGAAGGCTGAAGTCGAAGGAGATCGCCGCCGCACCCGCCCTGCGCAGAAGGGCGAACGGGACGTCCGGTGCGCACGAGTGGACCACGACGGGGCCGTCGGCGTGAACCCCGACGACGTCGCGGAGGGTCGCCTCGACGACCTGCCGGTCGACGGCGCGGTGGGTGCGGTAGCCGCTGGCGGTCCTGACCTGTCCGCGGAGCACGGCGGCGAGGGAGGGCTCGTCGAGCTGGAGGACGAGCTGGGCGCCGGGGATGCGGCGCCGCACCTCGGCGAGGTGTTCGCGCAGGCCCTCGGCGAGGGACGCGGCCAGGTCCCGGCAGGCGCCGGGATCGCCGAGGGCTGCCTCGCCGTTCCTCAGTTCCAGCGCGGCGGCGAGCGTCCAGGGGCCGACCGCCTGCACCTTGAGCAGGCCCTCGTATCCCTGGGTGAACTCCTCCAGGGCGTCCAGGTCTTCACCGAGCCAGGACCGGGCGCGCTTGGTGTCCCGGCCCGGCCGGTCCCCGATCCGCCACCCGCTGGGCTCGACGCGCGCGAACACCTCGACGAGCATCCCGGCGGTCCGCCCGATCATGTCCGCGCCGGGTCCGCGTGCGGGGAGCTCGGGCAGGAACGGGAAGTCGTCGAAGGAACCGGTGGCCGTCTTCGCGGCCTCCCTGGCGTCGCCCGAGGGGAGGGAGCCCACTCCGGTGGCGGGAGCGAAGGCGAAACCGGTCACCGTCCCGGCCTCACCGTCAGGTCGTTGATCTCCGCGTCCCTGGGCAGGTCGATCGCCGTGAGGATGGTCGTGGCGACGGACTCGGGGTCGATCCACTCCGAGGGGTCGTACTCCTTGCCCTCCTGCTGGTGGACCTTCACCTGCATGGGGCTCGCCGTGCGGCCCGGGTACACCGAGGTGACGCGGACGCCGTTGCCGTGCTCCTCGTTGCGCAGGGAGTCCGCCAGGGCCTTCAGGCCGTGCTTGGAGGCGGCGTACGCCGACCACTCCGCACTGGCCCGCAGACCCGCACCCGAGTTGACGAACACCACGTGCCCGCGCGCGGTACGGAGTTGGGGCAGGAAGTGCCGGGTCAGCTCGGCGGGGGAGATCAGGTTGACGTTGAGCTGGTGTCGCCAGGACTTGGGGGTCAGGTCACCGACCGGTCCCAGGTCGACCACTCCCGCGATGTGCAGCAGGGAGTCGACCCGGCCGGGGAGCGTCTGGTGGGAGAAGGCCCAGGACAGCTTGTCCGGGTCGGACAGGTCTCCGACGAGAGTGCTCGCCCCGGGGAACTCGGCCGCCAGTTCCTTCGCACGGCCCGCGTCGCGCGCGTGGAGCACGAGTTCGTCCCCGCGCGCGTGCAGACGGCGGGCCACCGCCGCGCCGATGCCGGAGCCCGCCCCGGTGATCACATGTGTAGCCATGCCGCCATGCTCGCATCACCCGGGGGTCACCCGATGCCCTGGCTCTCCTCCAGGTACGCCAGCGCCCCCACCGGCTCCTCCGCGAAGAACACCAGGTCGGTCAGCGGACGCGGCAGGAAGCCCTCGTCGTCCATGCGCCGGAACTGCTCCTTGAGGCCGTCGTAGAAGCCCGCGGAGTTCAGCAGGACCACCGGCTTGTCGGTGTGGCCGTGCTTCTTCAGCTCCAGGATCTCCGTCGCCTCGTCGAGCGTGCCCGTGCCGCCCACCATGATCACCACGGCGTCGGCCTTCTCCAGGAGCAGCTTCTTGCGCTCGGCGAGGTCCTTCGCGATGACCATCTCGTCGACCCCGGGGCGGACCTTGGCGGCCAGGAACTCGACGGAGACGCCGACGAGCCGGCCGCCCGCCGCGTGCACGCCGTCCGCGACGACCTTCATCAGTCCGACGTCCGAGCCGCCCCACACCAGTGTGTGGCCGCCCTTGCCGAGCAGTTCCGCGAACTCCCGCGCGGGGCGGGTGTAGCGCTCGTCGAGGTCGGCGGCGGAGAGGAAGACGCAGATGTTCATGGGCCCACCGTACGGGCCCGGTCCGACATCAGGGTCGCGCGGATCTTCGACTGCCGGTGCGGCAGCCGCGCCCAGTCGTCCATCAACCGGGCCTTCAGACCGTGGCGTGCGGCGAGTCCGGCCAGGGTCCGCGTCCGGTAGGAGAAGTCCTCGTGGGGCGCCCGGAGTCCGCGGCCCTCGGTGCGGTTGAAGGTGAAGTCGAAGAATCCGCCGGGTGCGAGGACGCGGCCCACATGCGCGAGGCACTGCTCGACGACCTGCCGGGGCGAGTGCGAGAAGACACTGTGCGCGTGGACGACGTCGAAGTACCCCTCGGGCAGGAAACCGAAGGTCAGGTCACCGACGAGCACCAGATGCGGCAGTTTGGACTGAAGGCCCTCGCGTACGAGGGTGCCCTGGGCGCCGAGCAGCATGGCCGGTGAGATGTCGATGCCGTAGTAGTGGCCGGTGTCCAGGTGGTCGATGAGGAGGCGTCCCGCGCGGAGGTTCCCGCAGCCGATCTCGAGCACATGGTGCTCCGGTCGCAGGCCGTGGGTCAGCAGGTAGTCGAACTGGAGCAGATGGTCGAACTGCGTCCGGTGGACGACGTTCCCGTGCTCTCCGGACGGATCTGCGGCTCCCATGAGGACCTCCTCGGGAAGAACTCGGGTCCTGCGCGCGCTGCACCTTCGACAGGACGGCTACCCCGAGGAGGCCCGACCGTGCCACCAGGACACCGCATCACCGTCGAGAAAGGCACCGCGCACGTCCGCGTCGTCCACGGCGACCAGGTCCTCGCGGAGACCGACCGGCCCCTCGTCCTGCGCGAGACGGGCTCTCCGGTGCGCTACTACATCCCCGCCGAGGACGTACGCCTGGACCTGCTGACCCCGTCGGACACCCACACCGTCTGCCCCTTCAAGGGGACGGCCTCGTACTGGTCGCTGCCGGACGCGGCGGACCTGGTCTGGGCGTATCCCGACCCGAAGCCGGGCGTGGCCGAGATCAAGGACCACCTCTGCTTCTACGACGTGGAAATCACCGATTAGTCCGGCGGCGGGTGGGAGTCTCACCGGCATGGACAAGAAGACTCTTTCCCGCGACGGCACACCCATCGCCTACGCCTCCACCGGGCAGGGCCCTGCCGTGATCCTCGTGAGCGGGGCGATGTCGACGGGCGGCACGGTCGCTCCGCTGGCCGTGCCGCTGTCGGACCGGTTCACGGTCCTCGTGTACGACCGCCGGGGCCGCGGCGAGAGCGGTGACACGGCCCCGTACGCGGTGGAGCGTGAGGTCGAGGACCTCGCCGCGCTGGTCGAGGCGGCGGGCGGTGAGGCGTGTCTGTACGGGATCTCCTCCGGTGGGGCGCTGGTGCTCCGGGCGGCCGCGAGCGGGCTGCCGGTGCGCCGGGTCGCCGTGTACGAGACGCCGTTCGCGGACTTCTCGGAGCACGGTGCGAAGGAGCGGGCCGAGTACACCGAGAACCTGACCGCCGCCCTCGCCCAGGGCCGGCGCGGTGACGCGGTCGAGCTGTTCCTCCGGCTCGTCGACATGCCCGACGAGATGATCCAGGGCGCCCGCCACTCCCCCGGCTGGCCCGCCATGGAGGCCGTCGCACCGACCCTGGCCTACGACAACGCCGTCCTGGGCGACGGTCTGGTGCCCCGGGACCGGCTGGCCTCGGTCACCGTCCCCGTCCTGGCGGTCGCGGGAGGCGCGAGCCCCGAGTGGCTCCAGGGGGCCACCCGGGCGGTCGCGGAGGCGGTGCCGCAAGGGTCGTACCGGAACCTGGAGGGTCAGACCCACATGGTCGACCCGAACGCTCTGGCTCCGGTGCTGGCGGACTGGTTCACGCGCTAGCGCCCGCCCTCGCGCGCGTGGTCGTCGCGATCGTCGCCGAGCCGACCACGCGCGTGTCGTCGTACAGCACGATCGCCTGGCCGGGGGCGACGCCGCGGACGGGCTCGGTGAACGACACCCGCAGCTCGCCGTCGACCAGCTCCGCGGTCACCTCCGTCTCGCCGCCGTGGGCGCGGAGCTGGGCGGTGTAGGTGCCGGGGCCGGCCGGGGCGGTGCCGCACCAGCGGGGCTTGACGGCCGTCAGCGCGTCGACGTCCAGGGCGGCGGCCGGGCCGACCGTCACGGTGTTGTTCACCGGGGAGATGTCCAGGACATAGCGCGGCTTGCCGTCGGCGGCCGGGGTGCCGATGCGCAGCCCCTTGCGCTGGCCGATGGTGAAGCCGTAGGCGCCCTCGTGGGTGCCGATCTTCGCGCCCGACTCGTCGACGATGTCGCCCTCCGCCTTGCCGAGGCGGTTCGCGAGGAAGCCCTGGGTGTCGCCGTCGGCGATGAAGCAGATGTCGTGGGAGTCGGGCTTCTTGGCGACCGCCAAGCCCCTGCGCTCGGCCTCCGCGCGGATCTCGTCCTTGGTCGTGACCGTGTCGCCGAGCGGGAAGAGCGCGTGGGCGAGCTGCTTCTCGTCGAGGACGCCGAGGACGTACGACTGGTCCTTCGCCATGTCGGAGGCGCGGTGCAGTTCGCGCGAGCCGTCCTGACGCACGATCACCTGGGCGTAGTGGCCGGTGCAGACTGCGTCGAAGCCCAGCGCGAGCGCCTTGTCGAGCAGGGCGGCGAACTTGATCTTCTCGTTGCAGCGCAGGCACGGGTTCGGGGTGCGGCCCGCCTCGTACTCGGCGACGAAGTCCTCGACGACGTCCTCGCGGAAGCGGTCGGCGAGGTCCCAGACGTAGAACGGGATGCCGATGACGTCCGCGGCGCGGCGGGCGTCGCGGGAGTCCTCGATGGTGCAACAGCCACGCGCGCCTGTGCGGAACGACTGCGGGTTCGCCGAGAGGGCGAGGTGGACGCCGGTCACGTCGTGGCCGGCTTCCGCGGCACGGGCGGCGGCGACGGCGGAGTCCACACCGCCGGACATGGCGGCGAGGACACGGAGGGGGCGCTGCGTGGAGTGAGTCATAACTCTTCAAGGGTACGGGGGCGCGGGAACCGGAGCCCACGAGTATCCGTTGACGATCACATGGGGGCGAGAGAGGCATCCAAGGACGGCGACCGGCGCATCGGGCGCCGCGCCCTGCTGATCGGCGGGGCGGCGGCCGCGGTGGGCACCGGTGTGCTGGCCCGGGACGAGCTGGCGCGGCTGTGGTGGCGCACGCCCGGCGTGGAGAAGCCGCGCAAGGAGGGCGAGGTCGACTACACCGGCGCACGCTGGGTCGCGGCCTCGGACGCCAACTGGCGGCGCGCTGACCGGCCGGACGACTACGGCATAGACATGGTGGTCGTCCATGTCACCCAGGGCAGCTTCGCCAGTGCGGTGAAGGCCTTCCAGGATCCGGGGCACCAGGCGGCCGCGCACTACATCGTCGGCAAGGACGGCCGGGTCACCCAGATGATCCGCGAGCTGGACGTGGCTTACCACGCGGGCAACCGCGACTACAACGAGCGCAGTGTCGGCATCGAGCACGAGGGCTTCGTGGACCGGCCCGAGGACTTCACGGACGAGATGTACGCGGCCTCGGCCCGGCTGACCGCCCGGATCTGCGCGCGCTACGACATACCCGTGGACCGCGAGCACATCATCGGGCACGTGGAGGTGCCGGGGACGGACCACACCGACCCCGGTGAGCACTGGGACTGGGACCGGTACATGAAGCTCGTGCGCGAGGTCGGCGCGGAAGTGTGACGCAGGTCACATGTTCGCGTTATTGTGAACAATTCATGAACGGGCCCCGCCCGATGTGTTCCGCACTCCGACGCTGACCTGCGGTGTGCCGACTTGGCTTTTTTTCAAGGGAGTTGGGGCGCGAAAGGCCTTTCTCACGATCCACAGGATTCCCGGCTCGCACCCAACTTCGCCCCAGTCTTCGCACAGCTCCCGGGCCAAAGCTCCACGGCCATGACACACACCACCGAGCCCGACAAGGGCGCGCACACGAGAGACGGTCAGGAAACCAAGGGCGAGCACACCAAGGAGGGCAGGGGCCGTAAGAAGGCCCTGCACCGGCGGAAGTTCCTCGGCGGGATGGCCGGGGTCGGCCTGGCCTCGGTCGGCGCGGCCGGAGCCGCCTTCTCCCTGCTGACCGAGGGCACCCGCAACAAGGCGGCCGCCGCCGACGGCAGCCTGGTCATCCCCGACCTGCTGGAGGGCACCGCGTCCGACGGCACCACCACGTTCACGCTGGCCACGCAGACCGGCACGACCGAGGTGCTCAGCGGGGTCTCCAGCACCACGTCCGGCTACAACCAGTCGTTCCTCGGCCCGACCCTGAAGTGGACCAAGGGCGACACCGTCCTGCTGGACATCACCAACAACCTCGACGAGGACACCACTGTCCACTTCCACGGGGCGCACGTCCCGCCGAAGATGGACGGCGGCCCGCAGAACGCGTTCTCCGCCGGGACGACCTGGGAGCCCACCTTCGAGGTCCTCGACGAGGCCAAGACCCTCTGGTACCACCCGCACGCCCTGGGCACCACGGCCAAGCAGGCTGTCCACGGCCTCGCCGGGATGATCATCGTGGAGGACGACTCGGACACCTCCGCCGCCCTGCCCGGCGACTACGGCGTCGACGACATCCCGCTGATCTTCCAGTGCCTGGCCGTCGACAGCGCCGGTGACATCAAGTACGACCAGGCCGGATACCTCACCAGCGGCCTCAGCTTCCCGGTCCTGGTGAACGGCACCAACGTCGACGACACCACCCTCGGCTTCACCGCCACCAAGACCCGCAACCGCTTCCGGGCACTGAACGCCTCGCCCGCCGACATCATCACCATCCAGCGCAGCGACGGCGGCACCCTGACCCAGATCGCCACCGAGCAGGGCTATCTGACGGAGGCCGCCGAGGTCACCACCATCCGGCTGGTGGCCGGCTCCCGCGCCGAGTTCGTCATGGACGTCACCGAGGACGTCACCCTCCAGGTCGTCATCACCACCGGCTGGATCCGCGGTGGTTCGGGCACCTTCGACTTCCTCACCGTCAGCGCGGGCGGCAGCGACTCACCCGACGACCTGCCGAGCACCCTCAACACCATCGACCGGTACGACACCACCGACTTCACGGCCCGCACGATCACGCTCAGCAACACGGGCGCGACCATGAAGATCAACGGCTCGGCCGGTCTCACCATGGCCAGCATGGCCATGATCAGCACCACGCTGGGCGCCAAGGAGATCTGGACGATCACCAACGCCAGCCAGCTGGAACACTCGTTCCATCTGCACGACGTGCCCTACCAGCTGATCTCGGTCAACGGGGAGGACCCCACCGGGGTCGACCTCGGCTGGCGTGACACCTACGAAGTCGTCGGCGGCGGCACGATAGTGATCGCCATGGAGTTCACCGACTTCGCCGACGACACGTACATGTACATGCTCCACTGCCATCTGCTCCAGCACGAGGACGAGGGAATGATGGCCTCCCTCATGGTCACGGAGAGCTAGCCGGCACCTGCTCACAGCCCCTTGGGACGGCTGCCGCCGGCAGTGGAAGTGCCGGCGGCAGCCTGCTGAAGGGTCTAGCAGCTGCCCTTGAACACGTCGACCTGTCCTCCGGTGCTGTTCGCCACCGCGAGGTCGGGTACACCGTCGCCGTCCAGATCGGCGGCCGCGGCATCGTAGGCACCGGGCGCGGACACCTCGGCGAGCGGGGTCGGTTCACCACTCGCCGCGCCCAGGAACGGGCTGACCGAGTTGCCCCGCAGCGACGAGACCATGAGGTCGGAGATGCCGTCGCCGTCCAGGTCGGCGGCGCCCACCGCGACCGGCAGCGCGGAGGTGGCGTACGTGGTGGCGGCGCCGAACGTCCCGTCGCCGTCGCCGAGGAGCACGTCCAGGGCGTTGGAGCCGTTGCTCACCGTGGCCAGGTCGAGCGCGCCGTCGCCGTCGAAGTCGCCCTGCGCCAGGGAGTAGAGGCGGGAGGTCGCGGCGTACTGGGCCGACGCGCCCAGCGCGCCCGTGCCGTCGCCGAGCAGGACGCTGATCCCGGCGCTGCCGACGCTCGCGGTGGCCACGTCCGCCGAACCGTCACCGTCGTAGTCGCCGACGACGACACCGTGCGGCTGGCTGCCCGTGGCGGTCTGGCCCCGGTCCTCGAAGGTGCCGTCGCCGCGCCCCAGCAGCACCCGCACCGTGCTCGGGCCCTGTTCGGCGACGACGAGGTCGGCCGCGCCGTCGCCGTCGAGGTCACCGGTGGCCAGGGCCCGCGGCGAGGCGCCGACGTCGATCGCCGAGGCCGCGCCGAACGTTCCGTCACCCTCGTTCAGCAGCACACTCACCCGGGCGCCGCCGAAGTCGGCGGTGGCCAGGTCGGGGCTGCCGTCGCCGTCGAAGTCGGCCGCCACCGTCTGGTACGGGCGGGTCCCGACGGTGTAGGAGGTGCCCTCGGCGAAGGTCCCGTCACCGTTGCCGAGCAGCACGGTCACCGAAGCCGCTTCGAGGTTCGCGGCGACCGTGTCCTGCGCGCCGTCACCGTTCAGGTCCACGATGACGACGTGGCGGGTGTTGGTGGAAGCCTCCGCCGAGGTGTCCAGGGGGATGTACGTCGGAGAACCCGCGCAGGACTCACTCACCTCGGCGACGGCCGGCGTCGCGCCCGCCGCGCCGAGGAGGAACAGGGCGGCCACGACGGCGAGGCCGGTCTGCCGGACGGCGCGGTGTGCGGGCGATGGCTCGACGGTCATGTCACGGCCTTCTGTCGACAGCAGGGGCGGCGGCGCCCACCGAAGGTAGACCAACACCCCGTCAACTGTCGACAGCTAGCCGCAATATTGCCGCGTGATCCTCGATTTTCCCGTGAGTGTCGACACTAGAAGCGACCATGGACGACCGGCCGTCGCGGGCCGGCCGTCGTCGGCCGAGGAGCGCTGCGGCTCCCCTACGTCAGCCCCGCCGCGCGGGCGCGCTCCACCGCCGGACCGATCGCCTTGGCGACCGCCTCCACGTCGGCCTCGGTGGAGGTGTGGCCGAGGGAGAAGCGCAGGGTGCCGCGGGCGAGGTCCGGGTCGGTGCCGGTGGCGAGGAGGACATGGCTGGGCTGGGCGACACCGGCGGTGCAGGCGGAGCCGGTGGAGCACTCGATGCCCTGGGCGTCCAGGAGCAGGAGCAGGGAGTCGCCCTCGCACCCGGGGAAGGTGAAGTGGGCGTTGGCCGGGAGCCGGCCTCCCGGGGAAGGGTCGCCGCCGAGGATCGCGTCCGGGACGGCCGTACGGACCGCTTCGACCAGGGCGTCGCGCAGCGCGCCGATCTCCCGGGCGAACCACTCGCGCTGCTCGGCGGCGAGCCGGCCCGCGACCGCGAAGGAGGCGACGGCGGGCACGTCGAGGGTGCCGGAGCGGACGTGGCGCTCCTGGCCGCCGCCGTGCAGGACGGGTACGGGGGTGTACTCGCGGCCCAGGAGGAGTGCGCCGATGCCGTACGGGCCACCGACCTTGTGGCCGGACACCGTCATCGCGGCGAGCCCGGAAGCGGCGAAGTCGACGGGGACCTGGCCGAAGGCCTGGACGGCGTCGGCGTGCAGCGGGACGCCGGACTCCCCGGCCACGTCGGCGAGTTCACGGACCGGCATCACGGTGCCGATCTCGTTGTTCGCCCACATCACGGTGGCGAGGGCGACGTCGTCGGGGTTGCGCTCGATGGCCTCGCGCAGGGCGTCGGGGTGGACGCGGCCGTGCGCGTCCACGGGGAGGTACTCGACCGTGGCGCCCTCGTGTTCGCCGAGCCAGTGCACGGCGTCGAGGACGGCATGGTGCTCCACGGGGCTGGCCAGGACCCGGGTGCGGGCCGGGTCGGCGTCGCGGCGGGACCAGTACAGGCCCTTGACCGCGAGGTTGTCCGCTTCGGTGCCGCCGGAGGTGAGGACCACCTCGCTGGGGCGGGCACCCAGTGATTCGGCGAGGGTCTCACGGGCCTCCTCGACGGTGCGCCTCGCGCGGCGGCCGGATGCGTGGAGGGAGGAGGCGTTGCCGGTGACGGCCAGCTGTGCGCTGAGTGCCTCGACTGCCTCGGGAAGCATCGGAGTCGTCGCGGCGTGGTCGAGGTAAGCCATGGTGACCCGATTCTACGGGCCCTGTCGGGAGGACTCGGTGCAAGGGTTGGCGCTAGAAGCTCCAGGACACCGTGCTGTCCATCTGCATGAACGCCACCAGCACCAGGAGGTCGGCGACGCCCAGGCCCAGACCCAGGAAGGCGCGGCCGCGGCGGGCGGTGCCGCGCCACAGGGCGACCGAGGCGAGGGCGATGGCGATCGGGCCGAGGAAGACGTTCAGGACGAGGAGGCCGACGAGGCCGAGGATGAAGGCGGCCACGGCCATGCCGTCGGCGTCGCGGACCGCGGTGCGCCGGGTGGTGTCATGGGTGGTGCTGTGGGTGGTCGGTGCGGTGAGCTGCATGGTGATCAGTCCCCTGGGTGCGCTGGTGTCGGGTGGTTCAGTGGGTCGAGGCGTGGCGGCGGGCGTGCCGCTCGCGGAGCGCGAAGATGCCGAGCCAGGCGGCGATCACGGTGGCGGCGACGGCGGTGAAGGCGAACGGCGCGTGGGCGACGGTGCCCAGGACGGCGCCGAAGAGCAGGAGTGCGGCGACGAGGAACAGCATGGGATGGATCCCCCTCCGAGATGCTTGCGTGGTGCTTCTCGTTACATGTCGGTGAACAGTTGTAGTAACAGTTGTTCACTGACTACAGAGTCTAGCGCGCCCGGCGACTTCTCAATTCCAGAGAACAGTTGTTTACTGATGACATGAGTCACACCCTCGGCATCCGGCAGGCACAGAAACAGAAGACCCGACAGGCGCTCCTCGACGCGTCGTTGGGACTGCTGGAGGAGCAGAGCCTGAGCAGTCTGGGCCTGCGCGAGGTGACACGCGCCGTCGGCGTCGCGCCGACCGCCTTCTACCGGCACTTCCGCTCCACCGCCGACCTCGGTATCGCCCTCGTCGAGGAGGCGCTCGGCAGCCTGCACCCCCTGATCCGCACCACGGTCACCTCGGCCGACAACGCCGAGGAACGCATAGTCCGCGCCGTCGAGTTGATCGCCCACCACGTGGCCACGCACCCCGCCCATGTCCGCTTCATCGCCCGCGAGCGGCACGGCGGGGTGCAGCCGGTGCGGGAGGCCATCCGGGGCCAACTGGCCCGGTTCGCCGAGGAGGTGAAGGAGGAGCTCGCCAAGGACGTGGAGTCCGAGGGCTGGAGCGACGACGACCTGCTGATGCTGGCGAACCTCTACGTCGACCAGATGCTCATCACCGCCTCGCTGTTCCTGGAGGCGCTGGAGGACTCGGAGCAGGAGCGGGAGCGGGTCCGGCAGGTCGCCACCAGCCAGCTGCGGCTCATCAGCATCGGCCGGGACCACTGGCGCGGCTGAGCCGGGCCGGCCTCAACGCCCAGGGGCGGCACCCCCGTTCACCGGGAGTGCCGCCCCTGTCGTACGACGTGGTGGGTCAGCTCTTCGTGGCCGACTCCGACGGCTGCTGGCTCGGCGCGCCGCTGGGCGCACCACTGGGCGCCGCGCCGCCCCCGCCGGGACCGCCACAGCCGCCGCCCTGGCCGCCGCCGGGACCGCCACCCTGGCCGCCGCCACCGCCGGGACCGCCGCTGGGCGCGCCGCTCGGCATACCGGAGGGCGCACCGGACGGCTGGGCCGTGCCGTTGGCGGTGGGGGCACCCGACGGGGCACCGCTGGGCATGCCCGACGGGCCACCGCTCGGCGCACCGGACTGACACGACTGCTGCCCGGAGTTGCCGCTGTTCGAGGACGACGACGAGTCGTCCGAGCCGCAGGCCACCAGGGCGAGGGGCGAGAGCGCCAGCAGGGCCACTGCGGGGATGAGACGCACACGCTTCATGAGAAACAACTCCAAGAAGGATGAGGGAGTCCTGAGGGCTGGAACTCAATCAACGCGGCTTAGGGCTTCCTTGAGTGATCGCTGTCCCCGGCCTGTGCGCGAGGCAAAGTCCATCTAAAGGATCATGTCTGACCTGCGGTTTCCTCCGAGCCCGTCCTCTACTCGCTGGTACAAGCCCGTGACAGAGACGGCATCCACCAGGCTCAGCCGAGCCTGACGCGGGCGAGCTGACGGGACTGGGCGACCAGGCGGTCCGCGCTGTCCCAGACCTCGGCGTCCTCCTCCAGGAAGCCGCCGGCGAGGTTGCGGGTGGTGATCGAGACGCGGAGGGGGCCCGGGGCCGGGCGGCAGCGGACATGGACCGTCAGCTCGACCGTCGGGACCCAGCCCTTGAGGCCGATCTCGAAGGCGGTGGGCGGCAGCGCGTCCACCGCGAGAAGCAGCGAGAAGGGGTCGGCGTCACGGCCGTCGGCGAGTCCGAACCAGGCGCGCATCTCGCCCTTGCCGGAGGGCGCGCCGAGGGCCCAGCCCAGGGTCGACGGGTCCAGCTTGAGCATCAGCCGGTCGGCGATCGCGGAGCTGCCGTCGACCGGGGCCGGGCCGTCCTCGGGGCCGAAGCACTGGTCCATGGGCGGGAACGCGGGCGGCTTCGCCGTCGTACGGACGTCGTCGGGCAGGGTGCCCAGGTCGCCGTAGGAGGCGAGGACACGGATGCGCTCGATCTCCTTGCCCTGCTCGTCGTACTGGAAGAGCGAGGCCTGGCCGGTGGAGAGGGTGCGGCCGGTGCGGACGATGTCCGTGCGGACGACCGCGGATCCCGGCTGGGAGGCGGTCAGGTAGTGCGCGGAGATCGTGAACGGGTCGGCGTGCGGCAGGGCGTCCGCGAGGGCGCGGCCCAGGACGGCCAGAAGGTAGCCGCCGTTGACGGCGCTGATGATCGTCCAGCCGGCGGAGAGGTCGATGTCGTAGACGCCGGGTTCGCGGAGGGTGAGCGCGGTGTCCCGGTCGAACTCGCTGTCGCCGATCGTGGCCCGCGTGGCGGTAGCTGCTTCTGGCATGTCTGAACGGTACAACAACTAATTACTAAGCGGTAGCTTTGCAGATGATCACGCGAGGGTGAGAGCAGGGCAATTTCCTGGTAAGTGTCCGTACTCGTCCGTAAACCCGATGCCCCGCCACCCCCTCTGTAGGGGCATGAGCCTCACCGGGACCACGTTCCTCTACACACTGATCGTGCTGTCCGTCGTCGCCGTCGTCCTTCCGCTCGCCCTGTGGTCGCGGCTGCGGGGACCCCGCGCGCTGCGCGCCGCGGGCCGGCTGCTGATGGTGGTGTTCGCCCAGTGGACCGCCGTCGCCCTCGTGTTCGTCCTGGTCAACAACCAGAACAACCTGTACGACGACTGGGCCGACCTGCTCGGCACCGGCGACCACGTCCAGCAGGCCGCGAACCTGGGCGCCGACGGCACCGGCGGCATCGCGCTGAAACGCCTGCCGAAGGTCCGCCAGCACTTCACCGACGCCTCCGGGCCCGGGCTGCGGGGGGTCCGGGAGACCCAGCTCAAGGGCCGGGTGTCGGGCGTGAACGCCGAGGTCTACGTATGGCTGCCGCCCCAGTACGGCCGCCCCGCCTACCGGCACCACAGGTTCCCCGTGGTCGAACTCCTGTCGGGCTACCCGGGCTCGGCGAAGGCCTGGTTCGGCTCGCTGCACGCGGTCGACCAGCTGCGGCCGCTGATGCGCGACGGCCGGGTGGCGCCGTTCATCCTGGTCGCCCCGCGTATGAACCTGCTGGCCGGGGTGGACACCGGGTGCGCCAACATCACGGGCACCGTGAACGCCGACACCTGGCTCAGCGTCGACGTGCCGAAGATGGTCACGGACAACTTCCGCGCCCAGGCGGGCCCGGCGGGCTGGGCGGTGGCCGGGTACTCCGCGGGCGGGCACTGCGCGACCAAGCTCGCCGTCGCCCACCCCGACCGCTACCGGGCCGCGGTCAGCATGTCCGGCTACAACGACCCGATCGGCGAACGCAATTCGCTGGCCGCCGAGACCCCCGCCCTGCGCCGCGCCAACAACCCCTACGTGCTGCTGCGCGACGCCCGCACCCCGCCCGCGGTCGCGCTCTACCAGTCCGGCCAGCCCGGCGACGGCTACGAGGCGGCCACCGGCCTCGAACAGATCGCGAAGGCGCCGACGACCGTGCACGTCGTCTACGTCCCGAAGAGCGCGGGCGGCCACAACATGGCGCTGTGGCAGCCGCAGGTGGTCCCGGCGTTCCGCTGGCTGACCGAGGAGATGGGACTGCTGCACGGCCGGGCGGGGGCCACCGCGCGCGCCACTCTCCGCGCTACTCCTCGCGCACGGTCGAGCGCCGGTTCCAGGCCCGCGGAGCTCGCCAGTGGAACCGCATCGCCAGCAGCCGCAGCACGAAGGCCGTGAGGGCCGCGAGCCCGCTGGTGAACGGCGAGAGGGCGTCGTAGCGGATGCACAGGACGACCATGGTGGCGCCGACGATCGCCGGGACCGCGTACAGGTCGCGGTCCCAGCGCAGCAGCGAGGGCACCTCGTTGGCGAGCACGTCCCGAAGGACACCGCCGCCGACGGCGGTGGCGAGGCCGAGGGTCGCCGACTGGGTGAGGCCGAGCCCGTACTCGTACGCCTTGGTCGTCCCGGCGACGCAGAACAGGCCGAGTCCGGCCGCGTCGAAGACGTTCACGCCGACCTGGATGCGCTCCACATGGGGGTGCAGGAAGAAGACCAGGAGGGCGGCGAGCAGCGGGGTGATGAAGTACCCCAGGTCCGTGAAGGCCGCGGGCGGTACGGCACCGATGATCAGGTCCCGGAACAGTCCACCGCCCAGCGCCGTGACCTCGGCGAGGACGGCGATGCCGAAGACGTCGAAGTTCTTGCGTACGGCCAGCAGGGCGCCGGAGATGGCGAAGACGAAGATGCCGATCAGGTCGAGCGTGTGCTGGACGGAGGGAGTGAACAGGTTCTGGAGCACCCGTACATTCTCACCCAGCAGTAAGCCCCCGCCTTGCAAATGAAGGCGGGGGCTCGCTGACAGGACGTACTGGTGGGGCTTACTTCTCCTTGGAGGGAGCCTCGGCCTCGGAAGAGGCTTCCGTGGTCTCGGCGACCTCCGCCGCCACCGCCGCCGACGTCTCCGCCGACTCCGCGAGCACCTCGTCCGCGACCAGTTCGGCCGCTTCCTTGGCGACCGTCAGCAGGACGGTGTCCTGCGGTGCCTGGTCCTCGAAGCTCTCCGGGTGGTGGCAGGCGACCTGCTGGCCGGGCTTGAGCTCGATGAGCTTCGGCTCGGTCGTCTTGCAGATCTCCGTCGCCTTCCAGCACCGGGTGTGGAAGCGGCAGCCGCTCGGCGGGGAGATCGGCGAGGGCACGTCGCCCTTGAGCAGGATGCGCTCGCTCTTGGCGTTCTTGCGCCGCGGGTCCGGGACCGGCACCGCCGACATGAGCGCCTTGGTGTACGGGTGCATCGGCGCCTTGTACAGCGACTCGCGGTCGGCCAGCTCGACGATCTTGCCGAGGTACATCACCGCGATCCGGTCCGAGACGTGCCGGACGACCGAGAGGTCGTGCGCGATGATCACGTACGTCAGGCCGAGCTCCTGCTGGAGGTCGTCCAGCAGGTTCACGACCTGGGCCTGGATCGACACGTCCAGCGCGGAGACCGGCTCGTCGGCCACCACGAGCTTCGGGTTGAGCGCGAGCGCGCGGGCGATACCGATGCGCTGGCGCTGGCCGCCGGAGAACTCGTGCGGGTAGCGGTTGTAGTGCTCAGGGTTGAGACCGACCACCGAGAGGAGCCGCTGGACCTCCGCCTTGACCCCGCCCTCGGGCGTGACGCCCTGGAGCTTGAAGGGGGCGCTGATGATCGTGCCGATGGTGTGGCGCGGGTTCAGCGACGAGTACGGGTCCTGGAAGATCATCTGGACGTCGCGGCGCAGCGGACGCATCCCGCTCACCCCGAGGTGCGTGATGTCCTGGCCCTCGAACTCGACCGTGCCGGCGGTCGGCTCCAGCAGCCGGGTGATCAGCCGGCCCATCGTCGACTTGCCGCAGCCCGACTCGCCCACGACACCGAGGGTCTCGCCGGACTTGACCTCGAAGTCGATGCCGTCGACCGCGCGGACCGCGCCGACCTGCCGCTGGAGCAGGCCTTTCTTGATCGGGAAGTGTTTCTGGAGCCCGGTCACCTTCAGCAGGGTCTCGCCGGGGGCGACGGCGCCCTTGGTGATCACCGTGCCTTCGCTCTGCGCAGGGATGCTCACTTTGTCCTCGCTCACAGCTTCGGCGCAATCTCTTCGGTCCAGATACGCTCCCGCTGCTCCTGCGTCATGTGGCAGGCGGCCCAGTGCTGGCTGCCGACCTCGGACAGCTCGGGGCGGACCGTGCGGGTGACGTTGTCCTTGGGGACGTCCGCGTACGGGCAGCGCGGGTTGAAGGCGCAGCCGGACGGGATGTTGATCAGCGAGGGCGGGGAGCCCTTCACCGGGATCAGGCGCTCCTGCTGGTCGCGGTCGAGGCGGGGCATCGAGCCGAGCAGACCCCAGGTGTAGGGGTGGCGGGGCTCGTAGAACACCTTCTCCGCCGGACCGCGCTCGACGCAGCGGCCGCCGTACATCACCAGGATGTCGTCGGCGAGCTCGGCGACGACGCCCAGGTCGTGGGTGATGATGATGACCGCGGAGCCGAACTCCTTCTGCAGATCCCGGATCAGGTCGAGGATCTGCGCCTGGACGGTCACGTCCAGGGCGGTCGTCGGCTCGTCCGCGATGAGCAGTTCGGGGTTGTTGACCAGCGACATCGCGATCATCGCGCGCTGGCGCATACCGCCGGAGAACTCGTGCGGGTAGCTGTCCACCCGCTTGTCCGGCTGCGGGATGCCGACCCGGTCGAGCATCTCCACGGCACGGCGCTTGGCGGTCTTCTTGTCCACCTTGTGGTGGATGCGGTACGCCTCCACGATCTGCTGGCCGATCGTGTAGTACGGGTGCAGCGCGGACAGCGGGTCCTGGAAGATCATCGCCATGTCACGGCCGCGCAGCTTGCGCACGTGGTCCGGGTCGGCGGTGAGCAGCTCGGTGCCGTCCAGCCAGATCTCGCCGGAGATCTGCGCCTTGCGCTTGCCGTACTGGCCGGCGGTGTGCAGGCCCATGATGCCGAGCGAGGTCACCGACTTGCCGGAGCCGGACTCGCCCACGATGCCGAGGGTCTTGCCCTTCTCCAGCTGGAAGCTGAGCCCGTCGACGGACTTGACCAGACCGTCGTCGGTCGGGAAGTGCACCTTCAGGTCGCGCACTTCCAGGAAGGCGGTCGGCGCGGGCGAAGCGGGGGTGGGCTCGCCCACGGCCGCTCCGCTCTTGCTGAGTTCGGTCATGCGAGCCTCACTCGGGGGTCGATCACGGCGTACATGACGTCCACCACGAGGTTGGCGATCAGCACGGCTACGGAGGTGATCAGGGTGACGCCCAGAATGATGGGCAGGTCCTGGTTCTTGATGCCGCTCAGCACGGCCTGGCCGAGGCCGGGGAGGCTGAACGTGGTCTCGGTCAGGATCGCGCCGCCGATGAGGGCGCCGAGGTCCATACCGAGCATGGTCAGGATCGGCGTCATCGTGGAGCGCATGGCGTGCTTGCCGATGACGACCTGTTCCTTGAGGCCCTTGGCGCGCGCGGTCCGGATGTAGTCCTCGCCGAGGATCTCCAGCATGGTGGCGCGGGTGATCCGGGCGTACATCGCGGCGTAGAGGAACGCCAGGGTGATCCAGGGCAGGATCATGCCGCCGAGCCAGCCCGTGAAGCTCTCGTCGAGGGGCACGTACTCGCCCTCGATCCAGCCGAGGCCGTAGGAGAAGATCGCCAGGCTCAGCAGACCGGTGAAGTAGATCGGGAGGGAGACACCCGCGAGGGCGACGACCATCGCACCGCGGTCCCACAAGCTGCCCCGCTTCAGCGCGGAGAGCACACCGGCGGAGACACCGAGGATCAGCCACAGCACGGCGGCACCGAGCGCCAGCCCCAGGGTCACCGGGAAGCGGTCGGTCAGCACCGGCCAGACAGCCTGCTCGCTGCGGAAGGAGTAGCCGAAGCACGGCGCGGAGCAGTGGATGACGTCGCCGCCGCCCACATAGGTGCGGCCCGCGAAGATGCCCTTGAAGAACTCCCAGACCTGAGCGTAGATCGGGTCGCCCAGTCCCAGCTTCTGCCGCACGCCCTCGACAGCGGCGGGGTCGGCCTGCTTGCCCACGAAGCTCAGGGCGACGTCGACACCCGCCCACTTGGGGACGAGGAAGAAGATGCCGAAGACCACCATGACGATG
Source organism: Streptomyces sp. S3(2020) (assembly GCF_013044505.1). Taxonomy (GTDB): domain Bacteria; phylum Actinomycetota; class Actinomycetes; order Streptomycetales; family Streptomycetaceae; genus Streptomyces. The sequence goes on from NZ_JABERD010000079.1 coordinate 32,301, forward strand.
ACCACGAGCATCACTGCGGCGGCAAACAGCCGCCTGATGAGGTAAGCGAGCACAGCTCTCGGCCCGCCGCGGATCGCGGGCCACCGGAGATCTTCCGGTGGCCCGCGATCACGCGTCGCCGGCCTTCACCTGCCTTTCGTGCCGTTCGGCGGGTGTGCCGGGTTTACTTCGAGGACTTCAGACCGAGGTTGACGAAGTCGTACATACCGGAGTAGTTGTCCGAGGTGTAGACGTTCGCCAGACGGTCACCGCGCCAGTTCACGAACTTCTCGAAGACGAACGGCAGGTAGTAGCCACCGTCCATCACCGCGTGGTTGATGTCCTTGGCGATCTGGAGCTTCTCCGCGTCACCCTGCGTCTTCACGTAGGTGTCGAAGAGGCCGTTGATCTTCTTGTCGTCGATCATGGCGAAGTTGTTGTTGCCGCTCTCGAGGATGTACTTGCCGTCCCACAGCGGCAGACCGAAGCCCTGGACGGACGGGAAGTCCGCGCCCCAGCCCATGATGATGATGCCGAAGCCCTTCTTCTTCACGTTCGAGGGGCTGCCGATGATGCCGGAGGTCTGCGAGCCGTCGTACTGCTCGATGTCGACGTCGATGCCGACCTTCTTCAGCGAGGCCTGGAGGGACTCGGCGGTGGCCACCTCGACCGGCTTGTTGTTACGCACCGCGATGGTGGTCTTGAAGCCGTTCGGCTGACCGCAGGCCTTCAGCTCTTCCTTGGCCTTGGCGACGTTGCCGTTCTTGTTGGCACCGGCGAGCTCGTACGGGTCGTAGCTCTGGCCCTCGGAACCGGGAACGGTCGGGGGCAGCATGTTGGTGCCGATGTCACCACCGGCGACCGGGCCACCGCGCGCGGTCTGCAGCGAGACGTGGTCGGCGCCGTAGATCACGGCCTTGCGGCAGTGCTCGTTGTCGAACGGCTTCACGGTCTGCGGGAAGACCGCGTAGCGGATGTAGCCGGAGACCGGGTTGTCCAGGTTGGCCTTGTGCTCCTGGAGGGCGGTGGTGCGGCCCTGCGGGGACAGACCGGTCTGGTTGATGTCCAGGTCGTAGTCACCGGCGAGCAGACGGGCGTCCAGGTCGTTGGCGTTCGAGAAGAACTTGACCGAGATCTTGTCCGGGTACGCCTTGCGGATCGGGTCCGAGGCCTGGCTCCACTTGTCGTTGCGGACCAGGACCAGGTCCTTGCCCGGGCTGTACGACTGGAACTTGTACGGGCCGGAGGAGAACGGCTTCAGGCCGTACTTGGACTTGGTGTCCTTGTCCTGGCGGACCGGGGAGGCCGAGACCAGGGCGAGGATCTCCTGGAAGTCGGCGTTGGCCTCGGGCAGCTTGAAGACGATGGTCTTGTCGTCCGGCGTCTCGATCGCCTTCAGACCCAGCTTGTCCGCGGAGGTGTCCTTGTAGGGGCCCTTGTACTCGCCCTTGGGGTCGAGGACGTCCTTCAGGTACACCGGACCGCCGGACAGCACGTCCTGCGCCCAGACGCGCTCGATGCCGTACTTCACGTCCTTGGACGTGATCGCCTGGCCGTCCTCCCACGTGACGCCGTCACGCAGGGTGTACGTGTAGGTCTTGCCGTCGTCGGAGACCTTGGCGAGACCGGTGGCGAGGTCCGGCGTGAGCTCGGTGCCCTTCTCGCCCGGCGCGGCGGCACCCGTCACGAGCTGACGGCTGTAGTAGCGCGCGAAGTTCCACATGAAGCCGTAGTAGCCACGCGTGGTGTCCCACGAGTCGGCGTCCTGGGCACCGGCGAACTTCAGCTCGCCGCCCTTCTTGGCCAGCGAGGCCTGGGCGACCTTGTTGTTCGCGGCGTTGAAGCCAGCCGCGCCCGCGCTGTTGCCGCCGTCGTCGCTGTCATCACCGCCGCCGCCGCACGCCGCCGTGGTCAGCAGCGCGGCGACCGCGGCGACAGCGGCAAACGCCTGCTTCCGCCGCCCTGAGGTGCGTTGGGTAGTCACGATCTCGGATCCTCCGGATTTGATGAGAGAGACCCCGTGTTGGTGCCACGGGACGCTTTGTGTACGGCAGTTCAGCGGGAACCCTTCGGGTCCAGCGCGTCACGCACGCCGTCGCCGAGGAGGTTGAAGGCAAGAACGGTGATGAAGATCGCCACACCGGGGACCACCATGTACGTGGGGTCCGACTTGTAGTAATCGATCGCGTTCGAGAGCATCTGCCCCCAGGAGGCCGTGGGCGGTTTGACGCCCACGCCCAGGAAGCTGAGCGCCGCCTCGGTGAGGATGTTGGTGGGGATCATCATCGTCGTGTAGACGATGATCGGCGCGACCAGGTTGGGCAGCAGCTCCTTGAACAGGATGTAGAACCGCCCGGCGCCGAGCGAGCGGGCCGCCTCGACGTATTCGCGCTCACGCAGCGAGAGCGTCTGGCCGCGCACCACGCGTCCGATGTAGGGCCATCCGAAGAAGCCGATGACCAGGATCATCACGAACAGGCGCACGTCGGTGCCGGTCAGTCCCAGCATCTCGTTCGGCATGACGGAGACCAGCGCGATGATGAAGAGCAGCTGCGGGAAGGCCAGCAGGCCGTCCATGACCCGGCTGATCGCGGAGTCGACCCAGCCGCCGAAGAAGCCGGCCAGGATGCCCAGGATCGTGCCGATGACGACGGCGACGATCGCGGACAGGAAGCCGACGAGCAGGGAGATGCGGGCGCCGTAGAGGATCCGGGCGAAGATGTCGCGGCCGTTGACCGGCTCGACACCCAGCCAGTGGTCGCCGCTGACGCCGCCGAAGGACCCCTTGGGGGTGCCGAACAGCGGGTCGATCAGGTCCTTGTCGTTGTACGTGTTCGGGTCCTGCCCGTACAGATTGGTGATCACCGGCGCGAGCAGTGCGACGACGATGAGGAAGAGCACGACAATGCCACCCGCGAGAGCGAGTTTGTCCCGCTTCAGGCGCTCCCAGGCGATCCGTCCCAGGGAACGCCCCTGTACGGCCTTGGCGTCGGCGCTGATAACCGCCGCTTCTTCGGCCGCGCTCGGGGCCGCTTCCGCGGTCGGCTCGTGCAATGGTGCCGTCATCTGGCAGGGGCCCCTCTCAACCGGCGGTAGCCGGCCTTCACTTGCCGCTGTGGCGGCGTGATCAGTCCGTCGTACACAGGGGCGAACCCACCCCTGCTGCGGGAGTCTTCAACGCTTTGGCGATCTGTTGCCAGACTTGGCGGTGAAAGGATGCATAAACGTGATGCGGCTAGGAGGGTTCCGTTATCCGGACGCCGGGTAACGGCGGCCGGACGGGGACCAGTTGGGACAATGACGGCCTCATAGGGGCCTTCTGCCCTCATCTACGCGCGCAGATACACTCCCGTAACAGAGGAGCCTGTGACGGTCTGGATCAGTAGCCGCCGGGCGCCGGAGGGTAGCCGTACCCGGCCGCCGGGGCCTGGGCCGGAGCCGCGGCGTGCGCCTCGCGGTCGTAGAAGGGGCGGGCGCTCGCGCGCATCCACATCGCGACCGGGTCGTACTCGTCGGACATGGCGACGGTCGACACCGGCAGCCCGTCCGGGACCGCGCCGATGGACTGCTGCATCATCGCGCGCACCGAGTCCACGGCGGGCGGACTGGTGTCGTACACATCCAGACCGATGGCGAGGTACGGCGCCCCGAGCGCGGGCTGCACCCAGGCGCGGCGCAGCGAGCGGACGGCCGGGGTGCGGTGGGCGTTCTGCGCGATCAGGCCGTAGAACTGCGGAATCTCGATCCCGGGCTCCGAGAGCCGCAGCGGGCCGGCGGGCTGACGCTCCAGGCCGGTGGCGATCCGGCGCAGGTCGAGCCAGGGGATGCCGACGCCGCCGCCGGGGGCGTGCGGGTTGAGCCAGAGGCCGAAGTGGTCGGGGTACAGGGTGCGGGCGACATCGACCCCGTCGACGACCTCGTAGGAGCGGTTCCACCCGCTGGCGCTCAGTTCCTGGGCGGAGGTGACGCACGGGGCGTATCCGTACCCGCCCACCTCCATGTTTCCGTACTGGGCGTCGGGCGAGCCCGACTGGCCGTGCCAGAGAAGCATCCAGATCTGGCCGGAGGAGGGGGCGGCGAGGGCGCGGAGGAGTGCCTCGTAGGCGTCGTAGCGCCCGGGCGTCACCTGGCGCAGCATGTGCTCGACCTGGCCGGTCGCGGCGGTGCCGCTCGCGCTCACGAGTCCCTCCGGAGAAACGGTGCGTATGTCTGCCGACAGCTTAAGCGGTGACGGCTCGGGGCTTGCGGTGGTCCGCCGGGTGCGGGCCGTGGTGGGCTGGTCGCGCCCACGCGGCGGAGCCGCACATCGGTACAGCCCCGCGCCCCTGGGTGGGTCTAGTGACCCTGTGTGTAGAACGGACGTACCTTTTCTCGCATCCAGTGACCCACCGGATCATCCGCTACGTCCAACAGGACCAGGTTCACCGGCCAGCGCACCGGGGTCCGGCCCAGGGCGCGGCCCAGGGCGTCCATCGGGAGGGTACGCAAGTCGCCCTCCCATTGGGAGAGTTCGACACCCACGAACATCACGGGGTCGGCCGTCTCGATCGAGGCGAGACAGCGGCGGGCCGTCAGGACGACTCCCGTCGCGGCGAACTCGGCGGAGGCGGTGGCGAGGAAGTCGACCGGCTCCTCCTGCCAGTCCGGCTCGTAGAGCTTGACGCGGCCGCCGGTGTTGGGGCCGTCCAGCGGGGTGCGGCCGATGCGGCAGAGCTCGGCGACTGCGGGCGGCGGGAGCGGGACGCCGACCACCCCGTCCGGGTTCACCGCGATCCCGATGTGCGGGGGCAGGCCCCGCGCGAACTCGACCGCGGGCGCGATCGTGTACGCCATGTGCCCGCCCGCGACCTGGCGGAACTGCTCCTCGGAGCTGAAGACCGGGACGTACGCCTGGCCCCCGATCTCCATGCTGGGCAGGTCGAGGGGACCGCTGTGCGGGCCGCCGCCGTTCGGCAGCGGGATCCACACGAAGCTGCGGCCCAGTACCTCGATGATCCGGGCACCGGCCGCGGGCATGCCGAGGGAGGCCGAGAGCACCTCCTCCAGCTCGTTGCCGGGCCATCCGCCGCCGTGCGGATGGGGGTGTGCCTGTGCCGGGAATGCCATCTGTCCGTCCGCCTGCCGAGTACTGCCGCTTGTGGCTTGTCTGTGGCTGAAAAGGCTAGCGGGTACGGGGGCGGCCGAGGTCAGCCCGTGAAACCGATCCGGCGCAGGGTGTCCGCCGCGTCCCGGTCGAGCAGCACCGCCGAGCCGACGCCCTGCGGCAGGTCGCCCTTCGCCACCGAGCGGATCAGCCGGGCCGCCGCCGTGCGGTGCCTCAGGAAGGCGTACTTGGAGACACCGCGGCCGCGCTCGCGCTGACCGGCCAGCGCGGTGTCCGGGGTGACATCGAGGAGCAGCAGATGCAGGGTGCCGCCGCGCCGGCGGGCCTCACGGGCCAGCCAGCCGCGCACCCAGGACTGTGTGCCGCAGTCGTGCACGACGACCCCCTTGCCGGAGCGCAGGGCACGGAACAGACCGAAGTAGTGGGCGGCCCGGACCAGGGGGCGGTAGATCGCGTACGGCAGGAGGCGCGGCGCCCGCTCGTCCCAGCGGTCGCGGGTGTCCTGGGAGTCGATCCGGGTGCCCTTGACGGCCCGCCGCATCAGCGTGGACTTGCCGCTGCCGGGCAGGCCGGTGATCACGACGAGGTCGTCCGGGGCGAAGAGCAGGGCGTGCGGGCTGTGCCCCGCACGGTCGCGCAGGTCGCGGACGACCGGTTGCGGCGCACACGTCTCCCGGACCGTCTCCCGGAGCGGGGTGGCCGGCTGTGCGGGCAGCGCGACGGCCGAGGTCGTGGCGTACGCAGTGGTCCTGTTCACCGTGATCGTCCTCCCCTGGGGTGGGTCACGAGTTCCCATCCCCGTCGAGTGTAAAGAGAAGGTAATCCGCGGTGCCTCCTGTTTCCGTCTGTTTCTCGCAACAGGCCTGCTACAGGGTGCGGCGAGTGACGGTGGAGTCCGTGCGGGCCCGGTGGGAGCCACCCCTGCCCCGCCGGACGGATGCGTGCAATGATGTCCGCGCCAACTGCATACCGGCCGCTTGAATCCGCGCGGGAGAGTTCCCAGCCCTGCTGGGACGCCGAAGGAGCAAGTCCCTCCCTTGAATCTCTCAGGTCCCCGTTACCGCGCGGGCGAGGCACATCTGAAAAGCGAGCCGCCCTCCGGCGGCTCCACCCAAGGTGCAAGTCATGTCCCCTGCGGTCATGACGAACCTCTCAGGTTCCGATGACAGATGGGGAGGAACGACCTCGCCGTCATGCCTTGGGAGACAACCGTCCGATGAGCAATGAACCCCGTCTTACCGCGCTCGATGCCCTGCATCGCTCGCTCGGCGCGACGATGACCGACTTCGCCGGCTGGGACATGCCCCTGCGCTACGGCTCCGAGCGCGACGAGCACAACGCCGTGCGCACGAGGGCCGGGCTCTTCGACCTCTCGCACATGGGCGAGATCACGGTGAGCGGGCCGGAAGCGGCCGAGTTCCTGAACTGGGCCCTCGTCGGCGACCTCGCCGCCGTGAAGGTGGGCCGCGCCCGCTACACCATGATCTGCGTCGAGGACGGCGGCATCCTGGACGACCTCATCGTGTACCGGCTTGCCGACGCCGAGTACATGATCGTCTCCAACGCCTCCAACGCCCAGAACGTACTGAACGAGCTGAGCAACCTCGCCGAGGAGTTCGAGGTCGAGGTCCGCGACGACCGGGACGCCTACGCGCTGATCGCCGTGCAGGGACCCGAGTCTCCGGGCATCCTCAAGTCGGTGACCGACGCCGACCTCGACGGCCTGAAGTACTACGCCGGTCTGCCCGGCACCGTCGCCGGTGTCCCCGCCCTCATCGCCCGCACCGGATACACCGGCGAGGACGGCTTCGAGCTGTTCGTGAAGCCCGAGCACGCCGTCGCCCTGTGGCAGGCGCTGACCGAGGCCGGGGCGGACGTCGGCCTGGTCCCTTGCGGCCTGTCCTGCCGGGACACGCTGCGCCTGGAGGCGGGCATGCCGCTGTACGGGCACGAGCTGTCGCTCTCGCTGACCCCGTTCGACGCCGGGCTCGGCCGGGTCGTGAAGTTCGACAAGGACGGCCCCTTCGTGGGGCGAGCGGCGCTGGAGGCAGCGGCCGAGCGCGCCGCTTCGCACCCGCCGCGCGTCCTCGTCGGCCTGATCGCCGAGGGCCGCCGGGTCCCCCGCGCCGGGTACGCCGTGGTCGCCGACGGCCAGGTGATCGGCGAGGTCACCTCCGGCGCCCCCTCCCCCACGCTGGGCAAGCCGATCGCGATGGCGTACGTCGACGCCGCGCACGCCGCGCCGGGCACCACCGGAGTCGGTGTGGACATCCGGGGCAGTCACGAGCCCTACGAGGTCGTGGCTCTGCCGTTCTACAAGCGCCAGAAGTAGACACTGGACGCGAGGTCGCGCGCCCGCGCGTGACCCTGCGCACATTTCCGCTGCTCACGCGTGTTTCCAGCAGTCCCCGACATTCACCATCACCCCGCGTACAGGAGAATTCAGGCCATGAGCAACCCCCAGCAGCTGCGCTACAGCAAGGAGCACGAGTGGCTGTCGGGCGCCGAGGACGGCGTCTCGACGGTCGGCATCACCGAGCACGCGGCCAACGCGCTCGGCGATGTCGTCTTCGTGCAGCTCCCGGAGGTCGGTGACACGGTGACCGCGGGCGAGACCTGCGGCGAGCTGGAGTCGACCAAGTCGGTCTCCGACCTGTACTCGCCGGTGTCCGGTGAGGTCACCGCGGTCAACGAGGACGTCGTCAACGACCCGTCGCTGGTGAACTCCGCCCCCTTCGAGGGCGGCTGGCTGTTCAAGGTACGCATCGCGGACGAGCCGGCCGACCTGCTCTCCGCCGACGAGTACACCGCCTTTTCCGCCGGCTGAGGAGTCGTACACCTGATGTCCGCACTGAACACGCCCCTGCACGAGCTGGACCCGGAGATCGCCGCCGCGGTCGACGCCGAGCTGAACCGTCAGCAGTCCACCCTGGAAATGATCGCCTCGGAGAACTTCGCGCCGCTCGCGGTCATGGAGGCCCAGGGCTCGGTCCTGACCAACAAGTACGCCGAGGGCTACCCCGGCCGGCGCTACTACGGCGGCTGCGAGCACGTCGACGTCGCCGAACAGATCGCCATCGACCGCGTCAAGGACCTCTTCGGCGCCGAGTACGCCAACGTCCAGCCCCACTCCGGCGCCTCCGCCAACCAGGCCGCCCTCTTCGCCCTGGCCTCCCCCGGCGACACCATCCTGGGCCTGGACCTCGCCCACGGCGGCCACCTCACCCACGGCATGCGCCTGAACTTCTCCGGCAAGCAGTTCAACGTCGTCGCCTACCACGTCGACGACGCCGGCCTGGTCGACATGGCCGAGGTCGAACGCCTCGCCAAGGAACACCGCCCCAAGGTCATCATCGCCGGCTGGTCCGCCTACCCCCGCCGGCTCGACTTCGCCGAGTTCCGCCGCATCGCCGACGAGGTCGAGGCCTACCTCTGGGTCGACATGGCCCACTTCGCCGGCCTGGTCGCCGCCGGACTGCACCCCAACCCCGTCGAACACGCCGACGTCGTCACCTCCACCACCCACAAGACCCTCGGCGGCCCCCGCGGCGGCATCATCCTCGCCCGGCAGACCTTCGCGAAGAAGCTGAACTCCTCCGTCTTCCCCGGCTTCCAGGGCGGCCCCCTGGAACACGTGATCGCCGCCAAGGCGGTCTCCTTCAAGGTCGCCGCATCGGAGGAGTTCAAGGAGCGCCAGGCGCGTACCGTGGAAGGCGCCCGCATCCTCGCCGAGCGGCTCACCGCCCCGGACGCCCGCGCGGCCGGCGTGAATGTCCTGTCCGGCGGCACCGACGTCCACCTGATCCTCGTCGACCTGCGCGACAGCGACCTCGACGGCCAGCAGGCAGAGGACCGCCTCCACGAGGTCGGCATCACCGTCAACCGCAACGCCGTCCCCAACGACCCCCGCCCCCCGATGGTCACCTCCGGCCTGCGCATCGGCACCCCCGCGCTCGCCACCCGCGGCTTCACCGCCGAGGACTTCACCGAGGTCGCCGACGTCATCGCGTCGGCACTGAAGCCGTCCTACGACGCC
>NZ_JABERD010000080.1 GCF_013044505.1 Streptomyces sp. S3(2020)
GCCCCTGGGGGTGTGGATGGGTAAGGGCGGCGGGGGCGAAGAAGGTCTGGTGCGCACCCCCCCCGGTTCAAGAGCCGAGCATCCGCCGCAGCAGGTCCCGGAAGACCGTTCGTTCCGAGTCGGACAGGCCCGCCAGTGGCTCCCGGGCGAACCGGAGGGACTCCCGCAGGCTCCGGGCCACCACCCGCCCCTCCTCCGTCACAGCCGCCAGCTTCACACGCCGATCCGCAGGATCCGGACGCCGCTCCACCAGCCCCCGCGACTCCAGCCGATCCACGATCCCGGTGACATTCGACGGCTCGCACCGCAGCTTGTGCGCCAGCTTCCGCATCGGCAGAGGCTCAAGCGACAGCAGACTCAACAACCGAGCCTGCGCCCCGGTCAGCGCATGCTCCGCCGCCGCATCCTCGAAATCCGCGTAGAAACGGGCCACGACGTCCCCGATCAGCTCGACGACCTCAAGGGTCAGCGCATCGGGACGAGCGGTCTTCTGTGGTGTGGCCATGAGACGAGCATACCCCCATTACTTGACAACATGAAATATTCAGGAGCATGGTTGTTTCAGGTACTGAAGTAAATCCGAAAGGTTCCGTGATGATCAACCGCGAGTGGCACCTCCTCTCCCGTCCCGTCGGCTGGCCCAAGCCCGAGGACTTCGCCCTGGTCGAGGCAGAGGTCAAGCAGCCCGCGGCGGGACAGGTCCTCGTACGGAACAAGTACCTGTCCGTCGACCCGTACATGCGCGGCAGGATGAGCGCCGCGAAGTCGTACGTGGCCCCCTTCGAGCTCGGCAAGGCGATGCAGGGCGGCGCGGTCGGCGAGGTCGTCGCCTCCGAGGCGGAGGGGATAGCCGTCGGCGACCACGTCCTGCACTTCGGCGGCTGGCGCGAGTACGCCACGTTCGACGCCACGCAGGCGGTCAAGGTCGACCCCGAGGCCGCGCCCCTGTCGACGTACCTCGGCGTCCTCGGCATGACCGGCCTCACGGCCTACGCCGGCCTCCTGCGCACCGCCGTCTTCAAGGAGGGCGACAGCGTCTTCGTCTCCGGCGCGGCCGGCGCCGTCGGCAGCCAGGTCGGTCAGATCGCGAAGCTCAAGGGTGCCTCGCGGGTCATCGGCTCGGCCGGTTCGGACGACAAGGTGAAGCTCCTCGTCGAGGAGTACGGCTTCGACGCCGCGTTCAACTACAAGAACGGCCCGGTGAGCCAGCAGCTCCGAGAGGCCGCGCCGGACGGTGTCGACGTCTACTTCGACAACGTCGGCGGGGATCACCTGGAGGCGGCCATCGGTTCGCTGAACCAGGGAGGTCGTATCGCCGTCTGCGGCATGATCTCGGTCTACAACAACACCGAGCCCGCCCCCGGCCCGCGCAACCTCGCCCGTCTCATCCAGACCCGCGGCCGCATCGAGGGCCTGCTCGTCGGCGACCACTACGACCTTCAGTCGCAGTTCGTCCAGGAGGTCGGCGCCTGGGTCCGCTCCGGTGAGCTGAAGTACCGCGAGACCGTGGTCGAGGGCATCGAGAACAACCTGGAGGCCTTCCTCGGTGTTCTGCGCGGCGACAACACCGGAAAGATGATCGTCAAGATCTGACACCTTCTGCCGGTTTTCGTAATGCGGTAACTTCTTTCCGAATCCCGTCGTCGATCGTGGGCGCGAGCGCGGCGGACCTAGGAGGAAGACACCGCATGTCCATCCAGCAGACCGATGTCCTGTACACCGCCGTCGCGACCGCCGAGAACGGCCGTGACGGCCGGGTGGCCACCGAGGACGGCAGGCTCGACGTCGTCGTGAACCCGCCCAAGGAGATGGGCGGCAGCGGCGAGGGCACCAACCCCGAGCAGCTGTTCGCCGCCGGTTACAGCGCCTGCTTCCAGGGCGCCCTCGGCGTCGTCGCCCGTCTGGAGAAGGCCGACATCTCCGGCTCGACGGTCACCGCGAAGGTCGGCATCGGCAAGAACGACGACGGCTTCGGGATCATCGTCGAGATCTCGGCCCGCATCCCGAACGTCGACGCCGCGACCGCCAGGGACCTTCTGGAGAAGGCCCACCAGGTCTGCCCGTACTCGAAGGCGACCCGCGGCAACATCAGCGTGACGCTGGTCTGACACCGTTCGCCGCGTACGGCGAAGGCCGCACCCCCGGACGTGGGGTGCGGCCTTCGTCCGTGTCACACGCGCAGCGTCAGCGCCGCGGTGTGCACCGCCTTCACCAGCCGGTCGTTCTCCGGCGCCGCCCCGCCGGGGAAGGCGAGCCGGCGCCGGGTGTAGCCGTAGGCCAGACCGCTCCACGGGTCGGCGAAGGCCTGGGAGCCGCCCGCGTCGCTGTGCCCGAAGGTGCCGGCGCCCAGGAAGGGGTGGCGGGTGTCGGCGATGGCCTGGAAACCCAGACCGAAGGAGCGGTGGTCACGGACCACCAGGTCGTAGCCGCTGGAGTGGATCTGGCCGACCTCGGCGATGGTGTCCGGCTTCAGCAGCGGTGGCCGGTCGCCCACCTCGCTGATCGCCGCCGCGTACATTCCGGCGAGCCCGCGCGCGGCCGCCACCCCGCCCGCCGACGCCGGGCCCTTGGCGCGCACGGTACGGGAGTTGGCGTACTCCAGCAGGTCACCCGGGTCCGGCACATGCGCGTTGAACGCGATCGACGCCAGGGTGTGCGGGCCCGTGGGGGCGGCGTCGATCTCGGCCTGCTGGACCGGGGTGGGGATCATCGGCTGCGCGGAGCGGTACCGCGGTTCCAGGGCCGCGGGCAGGCCCAGATGGAAGTCCAGGGCGTACGGTGCCCGGATCCGCTCCTCCCACAGCTCCTGGATCGTACGGCCCGTCGCCCGGCGTACGACCTCGCCGGTGAGCGCGCCGATGACCAGGGCGTGGTAGCCGAAGGCCGTGCCCGGGCGCCAGAACGGCCGCTGGTCGGCGAGGCGTTCGGCGATCACCCGGTCGTCGGCCAGCTCGTCCCGGCTGAACCCGGCGTCGAGACCGACCAGTCCGGCCCGGTGGGTGATCAGTTCGCGCAGGGTCAGCGCGCCCTTGCCCTCGGCCGCGAACTCCGGCCAGTAGTACGTCACCTTGCGGTCCAGTTCGAGCGTGCCGTCCTGGACGAGGAGAGCGGCCACGAGATGCGCGGCACCCTTCGTCGACGAGAACACGGCGTGGAGGGAGTCGGCGTCGTTGCCGTCCCCCGTCCACAGGTCCACGACCCTGCGGCCGTGGACGTACGCGCACAACTGGCCCTCGTAGTCGGGGCGTTCACCGGCCACGAACGCGGTGAACTCCTCACGCACCGCCTCGAAGCCGTCGGCGACGGTGCCGTGTATCTCCTGTGTCATCCGCTCTCCTTGACTGATCTACACCGCTAGCCGGCGCCGGCCATGCTGAACAGCGCCCTTGCGACCTGCGGGAATTGCCCCTTCGGATGATCCCGGAAGAGGGGTTCGGTGCCGAAGAGGACCGACTGCGGACCACTGACGACCGAGGGCTGTCCGGCCGCGGCCAGAGGCCCACCGCTGCCGTCCTGCGACGGGCGCCAGTGCCCGGAGACAAGGGGGTTCCCGGCCGCGTACGACTGCTCCACCCGGACCTGTGGGCCGAGGTCCGTGAACCAGACGGGCGCGTACACGAAACCGTGCCCGGGAGTGCCGGCGGTCACCGGCCCCGAGTTCACCACGCGCACCACCCCGTTGGCGTCCCCGTTGCCCTCGACCGGCTTCGCGGTCAGCAGGCCGGTGGCGGTGGCGAGTCCGGCTCCGGTGACGCCGCGCCCGACGAGACCGTGACCGGAGTCGAGGAAGGCGTCCAGGGCGGTGCGGGCGGACGCGGTGAGCGCCCCGTGCTCCAGCCCCGCGGACACGAACAGGGCGTCCGTCGACGACCAGTCGAAGCCCGCGTTGAGGACGGCCGTCGAGACGGGGGTGACCTCGAAGTTCATCTCGCGCAGCGCGAAGAGCTCGCCGGGGGTCACGGCCGCCGCGATACGGGTGCGGGGGAGTGCCCGGGTGCCGGTGAGGGTCGTCGCGTCGAAGGTCACGTCGTACGTCCGGGCCAGTTCGGCCGCCTTCTGCCGTGCCGACGCCGGGACGATCGCGCTGCCGCCGTCGGCTGTCCGTCGTACCGGAACACCCTGCCGGAGCAGGGAGTTGACGGCGGCGATCGCCTGCGGGTCGTCCAGGCGCAGCCGCAGGGCGCCGCGCGGGGCGACGTGGCCGACGGGTGCGGCCTCGTCGACGGACCGCAGCGGCAGCGCCTTGAGGGTGCCGGTCGGCACCGCCTCCACCGTGGCGCCCCACAGCCGGCCCAGGCTCCAGCCCGAGATGTCGTACATCACCGAGACCTTGTCGCTGATGTCCCGTCCGTCGGCGAGCAGCACATTGGCCAAGCCCCGCTTGGGCTGGTGCATGTCGATGACGTACGAGCCCTTCGCGTACGTCCTTCCGCCGAGCCGGAAGGAGTGGCTCGCGCGGGTGACACGGACGTCGTTGGCGAGGAGGTGGCCGACGAGACGGGCGGTGGCGGTGGTGTTCGCGGTGCCGGGGAGGACGTAGGCGCGCGGGAAGGTGGTCGTGTAGACGTCCTCGGGGCCGATGCCGGGGACTCCGGGGACCGACTCGGAGGAGACGGGGATCTGTGCGGCGCCCGTGGTCCCGCGGCGGAAGACCTCGATCTGGTCGCTGACCAGCGCGGTGCGGTGGGTCCGGACGAAGTCGAGGGTGGCGCGGATGGCCGCGCCGGCGACGTCCACGTTGACGGCCGACCGGCGCCGCAGTTCCTCCACCGGCAGGTTGTCGTAGGCCGCGTTGTTCACCTGCAACGGGATCTCGACCGTGTGCGCGGCGACCGTGCCGTGGAACGCCGCGTACTGCGGGGTGAAGATCGGCGGCCAGTCGTCCCAGCCCTCCTCCTGGTCCCGGAAGGGGATCTGCGCGGGCCGCACCCCGTCCTTCGCGGGCGTGTAGCCGAGGCCGTTGACGGCGGCCTCCATGCCGAGGGCGTTGGCGTAGGTGTTCTTCAGGAAGAGGTCGTACTCGTAGTTCTCGCCGTGCGGGGGAGTGGTGGGCTCGATGAGGGTGCCGTTGACATAGCCGTGCAGGTCGAGCATGACGGCGGGCTGCTTGTCGATCTCGATCTGCCGCATCGCCCGTACCTCGGGCTGCGAGGCGGTGACGAAGTCCCGGTTCATGTCGAAGCCGTTGGCGTTGGCGCGGGTGCCGGCGATACGGCCGTCCGGGTTGGCGGTGATGTTGAAGTAGAGCCGGGAGCGGGCGAGCAGGTCCCGGGTGCCGGCGTCCGTGGCGGTGGCGAGCCGCTCGATGAGCTTCAGGGAGGCGTCGGTGCCCTCCCACTCGTTGCCGTGGATGTTGTTGTTGACGAAGACGGGTGCCTTGTAACCGGTCTTGATCTCCGCTGACTTGGCGGCCCGGTCGGGGGAGTTCTCGATGAGGTCGCGCATCCGCTCCTGGGCGCGGGCCTGGCGGGCCGTCTCCGGCGCGGTGACGGTCACGAGGTAGAGCCGGTGTCCGCCGGCCGACCGTCCGGCGACCTCGACACTGACGCGGTCGCCGAGGGCCTGGACGGCGTTCAGCTTCGGGGCGATCGCGTGGTACGGGGTGAGGCCGAGCTTGATGGACTTGTCGGCGGGGTTCACCGGGTCGGGGGAGAGGATCTGCTCGCGGGGGTAGCCGCGGACCGTGCCGACCGCGCCGCCCGTCGTCCGTTCGCCGGCGAGGGCCCTTAGGGCGGCGCTCGCGGGGGCCTGGGCGGCCCGCTGGTCCAGCGGTGCCTCGTCCCGGGTGACGGGCGGCGCGGGTTCCGCACCGGCCGGGTGCGGGGTGAGCAGCAGTGATCCTGCCGTGGTGAGGGCGAGGGCGGCGATCAGTACGGGTCTCGCGGGTGCGGTTCTCGTGGTGCGCACGCGTCGTACCTCCTCCGGGAGCTTCCTGAGATCGGTACGGCGACATGTACCTGTTCGACTCAACCGGAACAAGAGGGAGTTGGTGTCACGGATGCCCCGGATGGCGCATCTCCAGGGGGCCGAAGGGGGCATGCTGAGCTCGGGACATCCGGCGACGGCGGCTTGTCAGGCGATGCGAGGAAGGCTCCTCATGGCACCGATCCCTCCGCTCCCCAGCAGGGAAGACGTACTGCGTATGGCGCGCAGCACCACCGACATCACCGGCCAACTCCTGGACACGGCCGGCAACATCACGAAGATCGCGATCAACACCTTCGACCCCAGGGACGGTTCGGGCCAGGAGGTGCTGAGGGTCCTGCGCGAGACGACGGCGGAGCTGGCTCAGGCGAGCGCGTCGCCGCAGGCGCAGGAGGCGTTCTACCGGATCGTGGACACGCTGACCCGGCTCGGCACGAGCGGCGCTCCTCTGGCCGTGCACCCGGTCAGCGAACCGGCGCAGGCCCTGCTGACGGCGCTGGGCGACAGTCTGCTGCCGGTCCTGGACGCGGTGGAGCCGGCGGTGGAGGAGTTCGCGACCGCGCTGGGCGACCTGGTGGAGGCGATGTCCCCGCTGCTGCCCGCGGCGGCGGGGCTGGCGGCGGGCACCATGCTCGCCCTGACCCCGGTGATCCGGACGGCGGCGGAGATCCTGCGCGACTCCTCCCCCGAACTCCGCCGCATCGCCGACGCGTTGACCGCCGCGCTGGCCCCGCTGATGCCGCTCCAGGTCGCCCTGGCGGAACGCGCGGCCGTCGCGGGCGCGGGCGTGGTCCGCGCCTCCCTCCAGCCCCTCGCCGACCTCACGGAAGCGGCGGCGGCGACCACGAAGGCGGCCCGTCCGGTGCTGATCGCGGGGGAGGAACTGCTGGTGGCGGGCCTTGAACACCTCCAGCCGGTGCTGCTGGCCGGGGCGTCGCGCGCGGGGCGGGTGGCCCGGGCGGCGGCGGTACGGGTACAGGCGGCGGTGTCACCGGCCGCCGAGCGGGGAGTGGTGGTGGCGGTGGCACCGGGGTGACCGGGAGGGGGCCCGCCGAGGGTGAGGCCTGATGGCGTCCACGACCGCGAACCCTGTCCCCGCCGCCCGATAGAGTTCCCCCATGCGCGATCTTGGGGTGGGCTTCACGTACTTGCTGAAAGGCCAGCGATGGGTGGCCCGGCACGGCAAGCAGTACGGCTTCGGGCTGATCCCTGGCCTGATCACCCTCGTTCTCTACGCGGCGGCGCTCGTCTCGCTCGCGCTCTGGGGCGAGGACTTCATCACCTGGGCCACCCCCTTCGCCGACGACTGGTCCAGCCCCTGGCTCGGCCTGTTCCGCGGCTTCCTCACCGTCGTGCTGTGGGCCCTCGCCCTCCTCCTCGCCGTGCTGACCTTCACCGCGGTCACGCTCCTGGTCGGCCAGCCCTTCTACGAGAGCCTCTCGGAGACGGTCGACCGTGATGTGTCCCCGGACGGCACCGCCCCCGAGTCCGGCCTCCCCCTCTGGCGCGAGCTGTGGATCTCGGGCCGCGACAGCCTGCGGATCGTGGTCCGTGCCGCGCTCTGGGCGGTGCTGCTCTTCGGCCTCGGTTTCATCCCGTTCGTCGGACAGACCGTCGTCCCGGTGATCGGCTTCTTCGTCACCGGCTTCTTCCTCACCGAGGAACTCGCGGCCGTGGCCCTCCAGCGCCGAGGCGTCGAACTCCGCGACCGGCTCGCCCTGTTCCGCTCCCGCAAGATGCTGATCTGGGGCTTCGGCACCCCTCTCGGCGTGGCCTTCCTGGTGCCGTTCGTCGCGGTGTTCCTGATGCCCGGCGCGGTCGCGGGCGCCACCCTGATGGCCCGCGACCTGCTCGGGGAGGAGACCCGCGAGGACTCCCACGGCAAGAGCAACAACAGCAACGACCATGACGTGGAGGAGATCACCTCTTGACCGAGATACTCGCCGTCGCCGTCATCACCGTCCTGGCCGTCATCGCCCCGGGCGCCGACTTCGCCATGGTCGTCCGCAACAGCTACCTCCACGGCCGCCGCACCGGACTGCTCGCCGCGACCGGTGTCGCCGCCGGCGTCCTCGTGCACGTCACCTACACGATGCTCGGCGTGGGCCTGCTGATCGCCTCCTCCACCTTCCTGTTCACGGTGATCAAGCTGGTCGGCGCGGCCTACCTCGTCTACATCGGCGTCCGCACCTTCCGCACCCGCGCCGAGGTCCAGGTCGACCTGGAGACCACCTCGGACCTGACCCCGGCGCAGGCCCTGCGCTCCGGCTTCCTCACCAACGTCCTCAACCCGAAGACGACCCTCTTCGTCGTCTCGACCTTCGCCCAGGTCGTCAGCCCCGGCACCCCGGTCTACCAGCAGGTGGGCTACGGCCTGTTCATGTCGCTGGCCCACCTGCTGTGGTTCGGCGTCGTCGCGGTCTTCTTCTCGCACGACCGGATGCGCGACCTGATGCTGCGCGGCCAGAAGATCCTCAACAAGGTGATCGGCTCGGTCCTGGCCGGCCTCGGCGTCAGCCTCGCGTTCGCCCCGTCCCACTAGAGTCCGCGGCCACGGTCAGGATCGACCGCACCTGAGCGATGATGTCCAGCCGGTTCTTCACGAACTCGGGATCGGTGACCTCGGTGGTGTTGCCCGTGCCGAACTGGAGCACGGGCGTGTGCACATGCCCACCGGGCAACGCGTCGTGCAGCCCCAGCCGGTCCCGCAGCAGCGTGGCCCGGTAGGCGATCTCGTTGGACAGGTAGTTCCCGCCGCCCCCGGCCCGGGCCGTCGACCCCTCCGTCGGCCCGTCCGCCCGCACGACGGCCTCCGTCCCTCCCGCCGGGATCTCGGTCACGCTCGTGTTGTCGTACACCGGGAAGCGCCCGGTGCCCGCCGCCACGATCGCCTTGTACGGCAGGGTCGTCGTCGTCCACTGCGGCTGCGAGGCCGGGTCGGTGACGGGGACGGTCTCCGTGCGCGAGATGTTCTCGTTGTCCGGGAACCCGCCCCGCCAGGCCCCGTTGGTCCGCTCGATGTCGAACCGCCCGACCCGCCCCTGGCTGACCGTGGTGAACAGGTCGACCTTCCTCAGATACGGTCGGAGCGTCCGCTCCACCGTCCCCGCCGCGAAGTCCTGCCAGCGCACCGGGAACACGGCCGTCTCCACCCGGGCCGGCCCTTCCGCCGTCTCGATCACCGTGCCGTCGAGCGCGAGCGCGGTCGCTCCGGACGGATTGGAGATCCGGATGTCCCGGTCCAGCGTGAACGGATCGAACCCGGTGACGAGGATCCGCCTGATCCCCTTCCCGGACGGATAGCGGATGGCGGTCTGCCCCCGCGAGGTCCGCTCCAACTCGTCCAGCAGCGCGGCCCGTTGCCCCTCACCCAGCCCGAACCCCGGCTCCCAGGTCCGCACCTCCCGCGTCATCCCCAACCGCGCCCAGTACAACGGCCGATCGTCGTCCCGGCTCAGATCACCCCCGGCCGGCCCCCGCCCCTGCGCCCGGTCGACGGCCCGCTTCCACAGCGCGGACCCCTCGCGTACGACGATCCGGCGGGCCTGCGCGTAGGTGCGCGCCGAGCCGAGCTCGCGCGCGAACTCCGGTGCCACCGAGTCGAATCCGGACCGCCGCAGAATCTCCTGCGGTACGGCCTTGTCGAGCCGGAGTTCCTCGACGGTGGCGGTGGGAGCCGCCTCGGCCGCCTGGGGTATCGCGAGCCCGGCCATCAGGACCACACCGAGAACACCGATGCGAACACGTAGGGAATTCAAGGAGGTTCAGCCTTCCGTCGCCGTGGGGAGCGTGGTGGTGCCGACGGCGGAAGTATGCGTGACGGAAGTGGTCTACGCCATGGGGTGTGACTCAGGAGGGGTACATCAACGCGATCAGTGCGAGCACGGGGATCACCTGGAAGACGGCCGCTCCCCACAGCCGGGCGAGCAGCAGCGCGACGCCGATGGCCGCCACCACCGCGCACGCCGTGCCCAGCTCCGTCATCGGCGGCTCGTACGGTTCCTCGTTCCAGTTCGCCGCCCATCCGCTCCACCCGGCGACCCACCATCCGTAGGCCACGGCAAGGAGGTCGACCGGCAGAAGCGCGAGCACGGTGATGGTGTTCTTCGCCCTCATGGCGCCCATCCTCGCCGGAGGGGAGCGGAGCCGCCTGAGTATCCGTACCTACCCCGGGATCCGGCCCGCGGCCTCCCGCAGCACAGCCACGAACGCCCCCACCGCGGGTGCCGGCGTCCGTCCCCGTGCCGTCGCCGCGTACACCGCCCGCGCCGGCGCCCCCTCGTCCAGCACCCGCAGCAGGGTGACGTCCGGCCGTACCGACTCCGCCGCCAGCGCCGGGACCAGCGTCACCCCGAGGCCCGCGGCGACGTACCCCTGCTTGGCGGTCCACTCGGCGACGACGTGGGCGACGCGCGGCCGGAAGCCCTGCCGCAGGGCCGCGTCCAGCAGCGTCCCCTCCGGGCGGGCGCTGCCGGAGATCCAGTCGGCGTCGGCGAGCCGGCCGAGCCGGACCGGGCCGCCGTCCGCCAGTGGATGCGCGGCCGGGACGGCGACGTAGAGGGACTCGTCGAGGAGGTGGTGGAGGTCGTACGGCTCCAGCGGCGTGCCGCCCGTCGTGGACACCACCGCCAAGTCCAGATGTCCGGCGGCGAGCCGGTCCAGGAGTCCAGGGGTGAACCCCTCCTCGCGGGAGACCCGGACGCGTGGATGGCGGTCCCGGAAGGCGCCGAGCGCCCGCGGCACCAGCGCCGCGTCGGCCGTGGCGAACGCCCCGAACCGCAGCCGCCCGCCCGCCACTTCGCGCAGCGCCGACAGCTCGCGCCCGGCCCCGTGCAACGCCTCGACGACGGCCTCGGCGTGCGGCACCAGGACCCGGCCCGCCTCGGTGAGCCGTACGCCCCGCGGCAGCCGGTCGAAGAGCGGCCCCCCGCCGAGCGCCGACTCCAGCGAGGAGATCTGCCGGGACACCGCGGACTGGGTCCAGCCGAGGGTCCGCGCGGCGACCGTGAAGGAACCCTGGCGGGCGACTTCGAGGAAGGCGCGCAGCCAGACGGTGGAGAGATCGGGCAATTCATGCGGAGACGGCATGGGAGCCATGCTAGACATTCGCTTGTCGCATCGCTGGCGCGGACCTAGCGTCGGCGCCATGGAGCACATCGCATTCCTCGGCCTGGGTCACATGGGCGCCCCCATGGCCCGCCGACTCCTCGCCGCAGGACACCCGTTGACCGTCTGGAACCGCACCGCCGACAAGGCAGGACCGCTCGTCGCCGAGGGGGCCGCGCTCGCCGCCTCCCCGGCCGGGGCCGTCCGGGACGCCGACGTCGTCATCACCATGCTCGCCGGCCCCGACGCGCTGGAGGCGGTGGCCCGGGCCGCCGGGGAAGCCCTGCGGCCCGGCGTCCACTGGATCGAGATGTCGACCGTCGGCCCGGATGCCGTGCTCCGGCTCGCCGCCCGGCTCCCTCGGGCCACCCTCGTCGACGCCCCTGTCATGGGCAGCACCGACAAGGCGGCCGCGGGCGCCCTCGGCATCCTCGCCGGCGGTGACACGGCCGGCGTCGAGCACCTCCTCGCCCACCTCGGCAGCGTCACCCGCACCGGGCCCCTCGGCTCCGGCGCCGCCCTCAAACTCGTCCTCAACTCGGCCGTCATCAGCGGGATCGCGGTGGTCGCCGAGGCCCTGCGGCTCGCCGACGCCCTCGGCCTGGACGGCGACACGGTCCGCACCGCCCTCGCGAACGGCCCCCTCGCCGGAGTCGTGGCCCGCGCCCACGCCGAGGGCGTGCACTTCGACGCCACGCTCGCGGTGAAGGACCTCGACCTGGCCACGAGGACGGCCCGACTGCCCGCCGTCGAGGCCGCGTTGGAGCACTACCGCCGGGTCGCCGAACCCGGCGAGGACATCTCCCGGGCCGCGGCCCGCATCCGCACCGCCTGAACCCGCGAACAAGGGAGCCCCCGTGAAGGTCACCATCGACAACCCCGCCTCCGCACCCCAGCCCCTGAGCCCCTACTACTCCCAGGTCGCCCGGGTCGAACAGGCCGACGGCGGCGCCCTGTTGTTCGTCTCCGGACAGATCGCCGAGGGGGAGACGCTCGCCGAGCAGAGCCGAGGCGTCTTCGAGACCATCGACGCCCTGCTGAAGGCCCACGGCGGCACCCTCGCGGACGTCATCAACATCCGCACGTACCTCACCGACATCGACAGCCTCCAGGAATACGGCGCCGTACGACGGGAGTTCCTCACCGGCACCCCGCCCACCAGCATGACCTTCGAGGTGCCGAAGCTGTTCCGGCCGGAGGCGCGGATCGAGGTGGAGGTGGTCGCCGCGGTACCGGCAAAGGGCTAGCCCGGGTTCTCACCCAGCAGCGTGAGGAAGTCCCGGAACGCCCCGGGCATGTCCACCGACTCGGGGTCCAGGAGCCACTGGTACTGCAAGCCGTCCATGACCGCCACCAGCAACGGCGCCGTGCGCTCGGGCGTCAGCCCGTTCGGCAGTCGCTCCCCGTACTCGGTCCGCAGCACCGCCGCCATGCTCTGGCGGACCTGCGCATAGCGCTCGGTGAAGTACGCGCGCGCCGGATGCCCGTCGGTCACGCTCTCGCCGAGCAGTGCCGAGAAGGTCTGGATGATGTTCGGCCGCATCGCGTTGTACTCGACGAGCGAGCCGAGCAGGTCGATCCGCCACCGGGTGTCGGGCACCGCGTCCCACTGGTCCCGCTCCTTGAGCACGGCGACCAGCAGGGCCTCCTTCGTGGGGAAGTGGTGCAGCAGCCCCTGCTGGGTGAGGCCGACGCGCTCCGCTACCGCGGCGAGGCTCGCCCCGCGGTAGCCGCGCTCGGCGATCACCTCCAGGGCCGCCCGGACGATCTCCGCGCGCCGTTCCTCGCTCCTGACCCTGGCGTTCATGGGGTCACCGTACGGCATGACCGTATGCCAAATATAACGGCAAGATAACGAAACCTACCGCTCTACAGGTAACGGGTGCACGATGGGGGAACTGCACGGAACCGAAACCAGGAGGACCCAATGGCGGGCACCCACTCCACCCCGGCGGACCAGGCGCGCGAGACTGCCGTGGAAGCGGCCCTCGGCAAGCTCGACCTGGACGCGAAGTCCCGGCTGCTGGCCGGCCAGGACATGTGGACCCTGCCCGCCCTGCCCGAGATCGGCCTCGGCTCCCTCGTCATGTCCGACGGGCCGATCGGCGTCCGAGGCGTGCGCTGGACCGCCGACGACCCCTCGATCGCGCTGCCGTCCCCGACCGCCCTCGGCGCCACCTGGGACCCCGCGCTCGCCCGCCGCGCCGGCGCGCTGCTCGCCCAGGAGGCCCGCCGCAAGGGCGTCCACGTCCTGCTCGCCCCGACCGTCAACCTGCACCGCTCCCCGCTCGGCGGCCGCCACTTCGAGGCCTACAGCGAGGACCCGTACCTCACCGGCCTCATCGGCGCGGGATACGTCAACGGCGTCCAGTCCGGCGGAGTCGGCACCACCGTCAAGCACTTCGTCGCCAACGACGCCGAGACCGACCGCTTCACGGTCGACAACGTGGTCTCCGAACGCGCCCTGCGCGAGCTGTACCTGCGGCCCTTCGAACTCATCGTCGAGAACGCCCGCCCCTGGGGCATCATGACCGCCTACAACCAGGTCAACGGCGTCACGATGACCGAGCACCACCACCTCGTGAACGAGATCGCGCGCGGCGAGTGGGGCTTCGACGGCTACAACGTCTCCGACTGGATGGCCGCCCGCTCCACGAAGGGCGCCATCGAGGGCGGCCTCGACGTCGCCATGCCCGGCCCCCGGACCGTGTACGGCGAGGCCCTCGCCCAGGCCGTCCGGGACGGCGAGGTCGAGGAGGCCAAGGTCGACGAGGCGGTACGCAACGTCCTGCGGCTCGCCGCCCGCGTCGGCATCCTGGAGAACGCCGAGCCGGTCGTCACCGAACTGCCCGACACCATCGACGGCGAGGCGCTGGCCCGCGAGATCGCCCGCCGCGGCTTCGTGCTCGTAAGAAACGAGAACAGCGCGCTGCCGCTGAAGCCGAACGGCACGGTCGTCCTCATCGGCGCCGCCGCCCGCGACGCCCGTGTCCTCGGCGGCGGCTCCGCCACCGTCTTCCCGCCCCGGATCGTCTCCCCGCTCGACGGCCTCACCGCGGTCGTCCCCGACCTGACGTACGCCGTCGGCGCCGACCCCAACACCGAACTCGCGGTCGCCGACAAGGGGTTCACGCTGCGCGCCGTCTGCCGTGACATCGACGGCAACGTCATCGGAAGCGGCTCCGCGCCCAACGGCCAGATCCAGTGGATGGGCAACGACCTCCCCGAGGGCGTCACCCACGACGCCCTTCACACCATCGAGCTGACCGGCACCTTCACCCCCCGCGAGAGCGGCACCCACACCTTCGGCATCAAGGGCGTCGGCGCCTTCACCCTCACCGTCGACGGCACGACGTACCACGACGCCCCCCAGCTCCCCGCCGACACCAGCGACCCCTTCGAGGCCTTCTTCGGCTCCCCGGTGCCGCGCGGCGAGGTCGAACTGACCGCGGGCGAGCCGGTCGAGGTCTCCCTCACCTACGTCTTCCAGCTGCCCGAGGGCATCCCCTTCATGGTCATCGCCTTCGCACTCGCCCACCAGGAGCCGCAGCGCGACGCCGACGAGCTGATCGCCGAGGCCGTCGAGGCCGCCCGCAGGGCCGACACCGCCGTCGTCGTGGTCGCCACCACCGACCGCGTCGAGTCCGAGGGCTTCGACCGGGGGGACCTCGAACTGCCCGGCCGCCAGGACGACCTCGTCCGCGCCGTCGCCGCCGCCAACCCGAACACCGTCGTCGTCGTCAACTCCGGCTCCCCGGTCGAACTGCCCTGGCGCGACGACGTCGCCGCCGTACTCCTGAGCTGGTTCCCCGGCCAGGAGGGCGGCGCCGCCCTCGCCGACGTCCTCACCGGCGCCCACGAGCCCGGCGGCCGCCTGCCCACCACCTGGGGCTCCCTGGACGCCGCCCCGGTCACCCAGGTGATCCCCGCCGACGGCGAACTCCGCTACACCGAGGACGTCTTCATCGGCTACCGCGCCTGGGCGAAGGAGGGCCGCACCCCCTCGTACCCCTTCGGCCACGGCCTCGGCTACACCGACTGGACCTACGAGTCCGTCCAGGTCGAGGGCACCACGGTCCACGTCCGCCTGCGCAACTCCGGCGAGCGCACCGGCCGCGAGGTCGTCCAGGTCTATCTGGCCCCGGCCCAGGCGGGCACCGACCGTCCGGAACGGCAGCTGGCCGGCTTCGCCGCAGTCGAGGCCGCACCCGGCGAGAGCGTCCAGGTGACCGTCGAGATCCCCCGCCGGGCCTTCGAACAGTGGACCGGGGGAGAGGGCGCGGAGGGCTCGTGGTCGTTTGTGAAGGGTTCGTACGAGATCCAGGTCGGCCGCTCGATCACGGACCGCCGCCTCACCGCCACGATTAACGTCTGATCCGGGACAGGCCTCCCCACAGAGCAGCCCCGGTCCGGGACCTGACACCCGGGCCGGGGCTTATGCCGTTCTAGCGGACCGCGAACGCGTACACCGTCTCCGACCGGAACACCTCGCCCGGCCGCAGCACCGTGCTCGGGAACTCCGGCCGGTTCGGGGAGTCCGGGAAGTGCTGGGTCTCCAGCGCGACACCCTCGCAGGGCACGAAGGGCTCCTCCAGATGGTCCGCGGTGTACAGCTGGAGGCCCGGCTCGGTGGTGGACACCGTCAGCACCCGCCCGGTGGAGGGATCGTGCAGCTCGGCGACCTCGACCGGCGCCGGGGTCACCCCCTTGTCGAGCACGAAGTTGTGGTCGTACCCCGAGCCCACCTTCCGGCTCTCCCGGAAGTCGAAGCGCCCGCCGGTCACGTCCTCCAGGACCCCGGTCGGGATGAGATCCGCGTCGACCGGTGTGAACCGGGAGGCGGCGATCCGCAGTTCATGGCCGCCCGCGTCCCCGGACCCGGCCAGGTTGAAGTAGCTGTGGTTCGTCAGGGCGAGGACCGTCGGCGCGTCCGTCACCGCCTCGTACGCGATCCGCAGCGCACCGTCCGCGTCCAGCGTGTACGTCGCCGCGACATCGAGGCGCCCCGGGAAGCCCTCCTCGCCGTGCGGACTGACCCGGGAGAGCCGGATGCCGTGCTCGACGGGCGTCACGTCCCACACCCGCTTGTCGAAGCCGCGCCCGCCGCCGTGCAGGGAGTTCGGCGCGTTGTTGGGCGCCAGCGCGTACGTCACCCCGTCCAGCGGGAAGCGGCCACCGGCGATCCGGTTCGCGTACCGGCCGATCAGCGCGCCGAAGTAGGGCCCGGTGTGCGTGAGATACCCGTCCAGGTCCGCGAACCCCAGCACCACGTTCCCGGCGCCTCCGTCCCGGTCCGGGACCTCGGCGGACTGCACGATCCCGCCGTACGACAGCACCCTGACCCGCACACCGGCCCGCGCAAGCGTCCAGCGGTGGACCGGGGTGCCGTCGGAAAGTGTGCCGAAGAGCTCGTTCATGTTCGAAACTCTAGGTCACGCCCTCTTCGCCGTGACTTCCCGGTAGGCGATCTCGGCCAGTCTGGCCTGCCCGTTCACACTCGGGTGGAACCAGTCGATATGGCTCAGCTGGTCCGTGCCGAACCGGAACTCGTACACCGCGCCCCCGTCGAAGCGGCAGCGCTCGTCCTCGGCACAGACCTCCTCCAGGACCTTGTTGTACTCCCGCACCCGGTCCTGCACGGTGTCGCGGCGCTCGGTCGCCGCCGTGTCCACGGCATCCGCGTCGCCGAGCATCGACGGGCATATCCCGAGCTTCCACACCTGCTTGCCCAGCGGGTTGGAGCGCCCCTCGGACCACAGCCGCTTCAGGTTCGGCACGCTCGCCACGTACACCTGCGCCTTCGGCGCCGCGTCGCGCAGGGTGCTCATCGCGTCCTCGAACTGCGCCCGGAAGTCGGCCACGGACGTCATCGCCGCCGTGGAGTCCCGGCACGCGTCATTGGCCCCCGCCATCACCGTCACCAGCCCGGGCTTCTTCGCGGCGGCCAGGGCCATCTGCCCGGCCAGGTCGGTCATCCGCGCCCCGCTGACCGCGTAGTTCCAGCTGTGGGAGGCCGCCTTCGCCGACCCCAGCAGCCGCACGGCGAGACTGTCGACCTCGGTGCTGCTGCCGGTCGCCCAGGAGGCCTCCGGGCAGTCCTGGAGGAGCGAACAGGCGTCGAAGCCGCGGGTGATGGAGTCGCCCACCGCGGCCAGGGAGGACGGGCTGGAGTCCCAGGCGGGCGTCGTCGGAGTGGGGGAGGGCTTCGCTCTCTGCGCCTCGGTGCCGGACGGCGCCGGCTCGTTGCCGCCGACGGCGTCACAGCCGGCGGCGCCCAGGACGGCCGCCGTCACGACGGCGAGAACGGCACGCGAGCGTCGGCTTCGCTTCCGCATCCCTCTGGTGATCCCCTCGGTCGACATGCAATCCCCTGCGAACTTCGTCCCCCTCCATAACAACGCACGGGAGTTCCCGACCCTCCGCCATGCAACGGCTCACCCCGGAACTAGCGTCCTGCCGGGTGAATGGCGGGTGTTTCACGGCACCGGGACAGACGGTACGTCACACTCCTTGCGCCGCCGCACGGTAGCCTCGCCATCAACGTGGCTGCCGCCACCACCGTTCCGCCCATTCGCACAATGGTCCCGCTCTGCCCGGAGGTCCCGGTGACGACACGTGGAGTTCTGTACGTGCACTCCGCGCCGCGCGCGCTGTGCCCGCACGTCGAGTGGGCCGTCGCCGGCGTGCTCGGCACACGCGTCAACCTCGACTGGATCCGGCAGCCGGCCGCGCCCGGCACCTGGCGCTCGGAGTTCTCCTGGAAGGGCGAGGTGGGCACGGCGTCGAAGCTGGCGTCGGCGCTGAGAGGCTGGCACCTCCTGCGCTTCGAGGTGACGGCCGAGCCCTGCCCCACCGCCGAGGGCGAGCGCTACAGCTGCACCCCCGAACTCGGCATCTTCCACGCGGTGACGGGCATCCACGGCGACATCCTCATCCCGGAGGACCGCCTGCGCGCGGCGCTGGTGAGGTCGCAGGGCGGCGAGACGAACCTGGAGACGGAGATCTCCAAGCTCCTCGGCAAGCCGTGGGACGACGAACTGGAGCCGTTCAGATACGCGGGCGAGGGCGCCCCGGTGCGCTGGCTGCACCAGGTGGTCTGACAGTCTCCGACGACGCCGAAACGGCGAGTGGCCCGGCCTCCCCACGGAGACCGGGCCACTTCTCGGCTGAACGGCGTTGTCACACCGTACGGAACGCCAGCACCACGTTGTGACCGCCGAACCCGAACGAGTCGTTCAGCGCGGCGATACGGCCCTCGACGGGCAGCTTGCGCGCCTCGCCGCGGACGATGTCGGCGTTGGCCTCCGCCTCCGGGTCGAGGTTCTCGACGTTGATGGTCGGCGGCGCGAGACGGTTGTACAGGGCGAGGACGGTCGCCACCGACTCCACACCACCGGCGCCACCCAGCAGGTGACCCGTCATGGACTTCGTGGCGGACACCGCGAAGTGGTCGGCCTCGTCGCCGAACACCTTGCGCAGCGCCTTCAGCTCGGCCACGTCACCGGCCGGCGTCGAGGTGGCGTGCGCGTTGACGTGCACGATCTCCGCCGGGTTCAGGTCGGAGTTGTCGAGCAGGTTCTGCAGGGCCTGGGCGATACCGCGGCCCTCCGGCTCGGGCTGCACGATGTCGTGGCCGTCGGCGGAGATGCCCTGGCCGACCGCCTCGGCGTACACGCGGGCACCGCGCGCGGCGGCGTGCTCCGCGGACTCCAGGACGATCACGCCGGCACCCTCGCCGAGGACGAAGCCGTCGCGCCCGATGTCGTAGGGACGCGAGGCGCCCTGCGGGTCGTCGTTGTTCTTGGACATCGCCATCATGTTGCCGAACGCGGCGATCGGCAGCGGGTGGATCGCCGCCTCCGTGCCGCCCGCGATGACGACGTCGGCGCGGCCGGTGCGGATCATCTCGATGGCGTAGCCGATGGCCTCGGCGCCCGAGGCGCACGCGGAGACCGGGGTGTGCACACCGGCGCGGGCGCCCACGAGGAGACCCACGTTGGCGGACGGGCCGTTCGGCATGAGCATGGGGACGGTGTGCGGGGAGACGCGGCGGACGCCCTTCTCCTTCAGCACGTCGTACTGGTCGAGCAGCGTGGTGACGCCACCGATGCCGGAGGCGATGACCGCACCGAGGCGGTCGGCGTCCACGGCGGTGTCCTCACCGGCGCGGCCGGTGAAGCCTGCGTCGGCCCACGCCTCCTGGGCGGCGACCAGCGCGAACTGCGCCGACCGGTCCAGGCGCCGGGCCTGCGGCCGCGGGATGACCTCGGTCGGCTCCACGGCGACGGGTGCCGCGATGCGGACGGCCTGGTCGGCCGCCCACTCCTGCTCCAGGGGCTTCACACCGGACTTGCCGGCGACCAGACCTTCCCAGGTAGAGGCTGCGTCGCCACCCAGCGGTGTGGTTGCGCCGATACCGGTGACGACCACGGTGCGATTGGTCGGGCTCACGGGAAATCTTTCTCCAACGATTACGAGGATTCAGCGGCGCCACCGCCGGGTGGCGGGGCAATGGACTGATCCGGGGATCAGCCCTGGTTCTTCAGGATGTAGTCGGTGGCGTCGCCGACCGTCTTGAGGTTCTTGACGTCCTCGTCCGGGATCTTGACGTCGAAGCGCTCTTCGGCGGCGACGACGACCTCGACCATGGACAGCGAGTCGACGTCCAGGTCGTCGGTGAAGGACTTGTCCAGCTGGACGTCCTCGACCGGGATGCCGGCGATCTCGTTCACGATGTCGGCGAGACCGGCGACGATCTCTTCCTGAGTGGCGGCCATGTGAGGCGCTCCTTCGTATTGATCCAGAGGGTGTGGCGGTTGGTGCTTCCCGCGTCGGACCGTTCGGTCCGGCACGGAGTGCCTAGGGGAGGGTAACGACAGTCGCGGCGTAGACGAGACCCGCCCCGAAGCCGATGACGAGCGCGGTGTCGCCGCTCTTCGCCTCGCCGGTCGCCAGGAGCCGCTCCATCGCGAGCGGGATCGAGGCGGCCGAGGTGTTGCCGGTGGTGCGTACGTCACGCGCGACCGTGACGGACTCCGGCAGTTTGAGTGTCTTCACCATCGAGTCGATGATCCGCTCGTTGGCCTGGTGCGGGATGAAGACGTCCAGTTCGTCGGCGGTGATGCCCGCGACGTCCAGCGCCTCCTTGGCGACCTTCGCCATCTCGAAGACGGCCCAGCGGAACACCGCCTGGCCCTCCTGGGTGATGGCGGGGAACTTGTCCGTGGAGCTGTCGTACTGGTCCCACGCCACGGTCTGCTTGATCGTCTCGGACTTGTCGCCCTCGGAGCCCCACACGGTCGGGCCGATGGCCGGCTCCTTGGAGGGGCCGACGACGACCGCGCCGGCCCCGTCACCGAACAGGAAGGCCGTGGCCCGGTCCTCCAGGTCGGTCAGGTCGGACAGCCGCTCGACGCCGATGACCAGGACGTACTCCGCGGAGCCCTCGACGACCATGCCCTTGGCGAGGGTCAGGCCGTAGCCGAAGCCCGCGCAGCCGGCCGAGATGTCGAAGGCGGCGGCCTTGTCCGTGCCCAGCTTGTGGGCGATCTCGGTGGCGACGGCCGGGGTCTGCTTGAAGTGCGAGACGGTCGAGACGATCACGCCGCCGATCTGCTCGGCGGAGATCCCGGCGTCGGCGATCGCCTTGCCGGACGCCTCGATCGACATCGCGGCGACGGTCTCCTCGTCGCTCGCCCAGTGCCGGGTCTCGATGCCGGAGCGTGAGCGGATCCACTCGTCGGAGGAGTCGATCGTCTCGAGGATCACCTCGTTCGGCACGACCCTCGTCGGGCGGTAGCCGCCGACACCGAGGATGCGCGCGTACGGGGCGCCCTTGCTGGGCTTGATCTTCGACATTGCTCTCGGGCTCCTTTTCAGGCGCTCTGCTCGGCGATGAGCTCGCGAGCGGCGTCGAGGTCGGCGGGTGTCTTGAGAGCCAGCGTCTTCACGCCGGGCAGCGCGCGCTTGGCGAGGCCGACCAGCGTCCCGCCGGGGGAGACCTCGATGATCGCGGTCGCGCCGAGCTCCTTGAACGTCTCCATGCACAGGTCCCAGCGGACCGGGTTGGCGACCTGGCCGACCAGCCGCGCCAGTACCTCGGCGCCGGTGGCGACGGCCCGCCCGTCCTTGTTCGAGACGTACGGCAGCTTCGGGTCGGCGGGCGTGACGGCCTCGGCGGCCTTCGCCAGCGCGTCCACCGCGGGCGCCATGTGGTGCGTGTGGAAGGCGCCGGCCACCTTCAGCGGGACGACCTTGCGGACACCCTCCGGCTTGTCCTCGGCGAGCGCGGCGAGCTGCTCCAGGGTGCCCGCGGCGACGATCTGACCGGCGCCGTTGACGTTCGCTGGGGTCAGGCCCAGCTTCTCCAGGTGCGCGACGGAGACCTCGGGGTCGCCGCCGAGCAGCGCCGACATGCCGGTCTCGGTGACCGCGGCGGCGTCGGCCATGGCGAGGCCGCGCTTGCGGACGAGGGTCAGCGCGGCGGTGTCGTCGAGGACGCCGGCGAGGGCGGCGGCGGTGAACTCACCGACGGAGTGCCCCGCGACAGCGCCCGGCGTGACGGCACCGAGTGCCGAGGCGGACAGGATTCCGGCGGCGACCAGCAGCGGCTGGGCCACCGAGGTGTCACGGATCTCGTCCGCGTCGGCCTGGGTCCCGTAGTGGGCGAGGTCCAGGCCGATGGCGTCCGACCACGCGGCGACGCGGTCGGCGGCACCGGGGAGTTCGAGCCAGGGGGTCAGGAAGCCGGGCGTCTGGGCGCCCTGGCCGGGAGCGACGAGTACGAGCACTCTCACACTCTCTCTTGAGGGCGGCCCAAGCCGCCCGTGGGGACAGGGACGAAGAACACGAGGGGGTTTTGTGGGCCCCCGACAAAAGCCTAGGGCTGGAGTTCCCCGTCGACCAGACGCCCCAGGATGAGCGCGATCCGCAGCGTGAACGCGGAACGCACATCGGAGGGCGACCAGCCGGTGACGTCAGTCACACGTCGAAGCCGGTAGCGCACGGTGTTGGGATGGACGAAGAGCATCCGGGCTGCGCCTTCGAGACTGCTCGCCTGTTCGAGATAGACCGAGAGCGTCTCCAGGAGCGCTGAACCGGCTTCCTCCAGTGGTCTGTAGATCTCCTCCACCAGCTGCTCGCGCGCGCTCGGGTCACCCGCGATGGCACGCTCCGGAAGCAGATCGTCCGCCAGGACCGGGCGCGGGGCGTCCTGCCAGGCGGTACAGGCCTTGAGCCCGGCCGCGGCGGCCTGCGCGGAGCGGGTGGCGGCCAGCAGATCGGGTACGACGGGCCCGGCGACCACGGGTCCCGCGGCATAGGGCCCGATCAGGGACTTGGCGACGGCGATCGGGTTGTCGCTGCCGCCGGCGATCACGACGAGCCGGTCCCCGAGGACGCCGGTGAGCACCTGGAGCTTGGCGTGCCGGGCGGCCCGCCGGATCGCCTCGACGGTCAGCTCGGAGTCACCGTCGGGCGCGGTGCCGAGGACGACGCACACATGTTCGGGCGAGTTCCAGCCCAGCGCGGCGGCCCGGCTGACGGCCCCCTCGTCGGCCTCACCGCTGAGCACGGCGTTGACGACGAGCGATTCGAGCCGGGCGTCCCAGGCGCCGCGTGCCTCGGCGGCCTGGGCGTAGACCTGGGCGGTGGCGAAGGCGATCTCGCGGGCGTAGACGAGGAGGGCCTCCCGCAGGATGGACTCGTCACCCGGAGCGGCCACCTCGTCGATGGCGGACTCCATGACCTCGATGGTGGTGCGCACCATCTCCACGGTCTGCCGCAGCGTGATGGCCCGGGTCAGCTCGCGCGGAGCGGTGCCGAACACATCGGTGGAGATCGCCTGCGGGGCGTCGGGATGCCGGAACCACTCGGTGAACGCGGCGATACCGGCCTGCGCGACCAGCCCGATCCAGGAACGGTTCTCCGGGGGCATGGCCCGGTACCACGACAGCGTCTCGTCCATCCGCGTGATGGCCTGCGCGGCCAGGGACCCGGACGACTTCTCCAGCCGCTTCAGGGTCGCGGAGTGCGGATGGGAGTCACGTGCGAAGGCTTCGGTGTTGCTGGCTTCGGGTTCGGGCACGGGACAAGACTGCCTTATCCGGACGTGAGTGCGCTCCGCCGGGTACCGGGTGAGGTCTACGGTGGGGTCCGTGATGGACGTACGGCGCGCCGCTGAGCGCTATCCAGGGGGCGACCCGGCGACCGGGATCGACTCGCTGCACGCCTTCTCCTTCGGCCCGCACTACGACCCCGACAACCTCCGTTTCGGCGCGGTGATCGCCTGCAACGAGGAGCGGCTCGCTCCCGGCGCCGGGTTCGACGAGCATCCGCACAGCCACACCGAGATCGTGACGTGGGTGGTCGAGGGCGAGCTCACCCACCGGGACTCGGCGGGCCATGAGACGACCGTGCGACCCGGGGACGTGCAGCGCCTCAGCGCGGCGGCGGGCGTCCGCCACGTGGAGCGCAACGACGGCGAGACCCCCCTGACCTTCGTGCAGATGTGGCTGGCCCCCCTGGAGCCGGGTGGCGAACCGTCCTACGAGATCGTCCGAGGCATCGCCGACGCGACCCCGTACGCCGTCCCGGAGGCCGCGGCGATGCTCCACGTACGACGCCTCACGGCGGGTGAACGAACAGCGGTGCCGGACGGCCGACATGTGTACGTCCACGTCGTACGAGGTGAAGTGCGGCTGAACGGTGACCAGTTGCATACGGGCGACGCGGCCCGCATTACGGACGCCGAGGCCCTGGACGCGGTGGCGACGACGACGGCGGAGCTGCTGATATGGGAGATGCAGGACCCAGGCATGTGATCTCGCCCCCGCGAGGAAAGCCGGCCTCAGCCCCGCAGGTCTGCCAGCACCGCGTCCGTGAAGGCCGGCCACACCTCGACCGCCCACGGACCGAACGCGCGGTCGGTCAGGGCCACGCAGGCCGCGTTCGCGGCGGGGTCGATCCACAGGAAGGTGCCGGACTGCCCGAAGTGCCCGAAGGTGCGAGGGGAGGACGAAGACCCCGTCCAGTGCGGGGACTTGGAGTCACGGATCTCGAAGCCGAGCCCCCAGTCGTTGGGGTTCTGATGACCGTAACCCGGCAGGACGCCCTTGGTGCCCGGGTACTGGACCGTCATCGCGTCCGCGACCGTACGGGGGTCCAGCAGCCGCGGCGCCTGGACCTCGGCGGCGAACCGGACCACGTCCTCGACCGTCGAGACCCCGTCCTTGGCCGGCGAGCCCGCCAGCGAGGTGGACACCATGCCCAGCGGCTCCAGCACGGCCTGCCGCAGATACTCCCCGAACGGGATGTCCGTCGCCTTCGCGATGTGGTCGCCCAGCTGCTCGAACCCGGCGTTGGAGTAGAGCCGCCGCTCACCGGGCGGCGCGGTCACCCGGTGCTCGTCGAACGCGAGCCCCGAGGTGTGCGCCAGCAGATGCCGCACCGTCGACCCCGCGGGCCCGGCGGGCTCGTCGAGCTCGATCGCCCCCTCCTCGTACGCGACGAGCGCCGCGTACGCCGCGAGCGGCTTGGTGACCGAGGCCAGCGGGAACCGGTGCCCGACAGGACCGTGCGCACCGAGCAGGGTCCCGTCCGCCCGCACCACGGCCGCCGCGGCGGTCGGCACGGGCCAGTTCTCGATCAGGGCGAGGCTCTTCAGCGACATGCCGTCGAGACTATGCCGGTCACAGGGCCAGCCGCATCGAGGGGTCCGGCTTGCGGACGAAGCCGAGGGAGGCGTAGAGCGGCTCGGCCTCGGCGGAGGCGTTCAGATCGACATGGGCGGCGCCCCGCTCGCGGAGCCACGCCAGCAGTTCCGTCACACACGCCCGCGCGTGACCGCGACGGCGGGCGTCCGGGTCGGTCGCCACGCTGAAGACGTGCCCGACCCGCCCGAGCGGATTGTCCGCCCGCCCGATCCGGTACTCCAGCGCCCCGGCGGCCAGCGCCGCCAGCGCCCCCGGCCGCTCCGGGTGCTCCACGACGAACGCCGCGAAGTCCCCGTCCGGATCCGCCAGCCGCCCCTTCAGCACGGGCAGCGACTCCGTGTGCCACCGCGTGGAAGGGTCGGTACCGGCCATCGAGTCGATCATCACCTGCCGAAGGCGCAGCACTTCCCCGGCGTCCTCGGCCCCAGCACGTCGTACGACAGTCATGTCCCGCACGCTAGCCACCGCGCCCTGTCGACGTCCCGCGAATTCTTACCGGTTTCGCTTGCTTGGAGTGCACTCCAAGGCCATAGCGTTGAGGTCATGACGGTGATGGAGACCACCACGACGGGTACCAGGACCGACAGCTGCAGCGCCCCGCCGCACCCGCACCGGCGCCCCCTGGGCCAGGACAGCTACACGATCAGCGAGGTCGTCGCCTTCACCGGGCTGACCGCGCACACGCTGCGCTGGTACGAGCGCATCGGCCTGATGCCGCACATCGACCGCTCGCACACCGGTCAGCGCCGCTACAGCAACCGCGACCTGGACTGGCTCGACTTCGTCGGCAAGCTCCGGCTCACGGGGATGCCGGTCGCCGACATGGTGCGCTACGCGGAACTCGTCCGCGAGGGCGACCACACCTTCGGCGAGCGCTTCGAACTGCTGGAGTCGACCCGCCGGGACGTCCTGACCCGGATCACGGAACTGCAGGACACACTCGCCGTGCTCGACCGGAAGATCAGCTTCTACGCCGACGCCGGTCACCGCTACGAAACGGAGAAGGCCGGATGACCGACAACAGGATCCCGACCGCACGACTGGGCGCCGGCGGCCCCGAGGTGGGGGTGCAGGGCCTGGGCTGCATGGGCATGAGCTTCGCGTACGGGCCCACGGACGCGGGTGAGTCCCGGGCGACCCTGGAACGGGCCCTGGAACTCGGGGTCACCCTCTACGACACGGCGGACGCCTACGGCGCGGGGGAGAACGAGACGTTCCTCTCGCCGTTCTTCAGGGCCCACCGCGACGAGGTCGTCATCGCCACGAAGTTCGCCCTGTCGATCCCGCCGGACGACCAGACCCGGCGCGTCATCCGCAACGACGCCCCGTACATCCGCCAGGCCGTCGAGGCCAGCCTGAAGCGTCTCGACGTCGACGTCATCGACCTCTACTACATGCACCGGCGCGATGTGAACGTGCCGATCGAGGACACCGTCGGTGTCATGGCCGAGCTGGTGCGCGAGGGCAAGGTCAAGCACCTGGGCCTGAGCGAGGTCACGGGCGCGGAGCTGCGTACGGCCCAGGCCGTCCACCCCATCGCGGCCGTGCAGTCGGAGTGGTCCCTGTTCAGCCGCGACATCGAGACGGGCGTGGTCCCGGCCGCCCGCGACCTGGGCGTCGCCCTCGTCCCGTACTCCCCGCTCGGCCGGGGCTTCCTGACCGGCTCGTTCGCCGACGCCGACAAGGATCTGACGGCCGGCGACTTCCGCCGCCACCAGCCCCGCTTCACCGGCGAGAACGCGGCCGCGAACGCGGCCCTGCTGGACCCGGTCCGCACGGTGGCCGAGGCGCACGGGGCCTCCCCGGGCCAGATAGCCCTGGCCTGGGTCCACGAGCAGGCGCGCACGCACGGGCTGGCGGTGATCCCGATCCCGGGCACCACCAAGGTCGGCCGGATCGAGGAGAACACGGCGGCCGCGGGGATCGTCCTGGGCGAGCGGGACCTGACCCTGCTGGAGCCCATCGCGGCGAAGGTGGCGGGGGACCGGTACGCGGACATGGCGTTCACGTCGGCGGGCCGGGAGTAGTCACAGCTCGGCGAGCAGCTCCGCCTTCTTCATGGAGAACTCCTCGTCGGTGACCAGCCCGGCCTGATGCAGTTCCCCCAGGTGACGAATCCGTTCGGCGATGTCGGCGGGGTCCCTGCGGGGGGCTGCGGCCGGGACCGCGGCCACCGGCCCCCGCTGCCGTACGGCCGCCAGGACCGCCGCGGCGAAGGGCAGCGACTCGTGCACCGGGCCGTAGCCGAGACCGAACACCACGGCCGCCGGATCCTGGTCCGCCTGGGCCGGCGCCGGCTCACCGCTCAGCAGCCGCAGATGTCCCTCGAAGACCTCGGGGGACCTCCATTCCACCCCGCTCAGGTCGGCCACCGGAAAGCTCTGGTCGCCGGCCTTCCACTTCGCCGAGGACGCGCCCGTCCAGAACCACCGGAAGTGCACGGTCTTCCCGTCGAAGGACGCCTTCCCGTCGTACGCCTTGAAGGACAGCGGCACTTCGGGCGCCGGCACCAGGAACCGCTCGGCCGGCTCATCGGCGTCCCGTGTCAGCAGGCCGCGCAGCTCGTCGGCGTAGTACTCGGCGAGCACCTCGCGCTCGGCGGGCAGCACCAGGCGGTACGGATCGCACCCTTCCTTGAGCTGTCCCGCGGCCGCTTCCATCAGCGGGTCGGCGCCGGGGCGGGGCTCGGCGCGCAGCACCACGGTGCCGCGCCTGCCGGGGGTCAGGGTCACGCCGGCCAGTGCCGAGAAGGGGATCCGTCGCTCGCCCAGGGACTGGAAGAGCTTGGGTGTTCGAATACTTCGTTCGTAACGGATGAGCACGGAGTCGGACTCGAACTCCCAGGCGGCATGAAATCCGGCCAGTACGTCACCCATGCGGCTCATCGTATGCGGCACGAGCTCCTCCGTCGCCTCCCTGCGCAGACCGCAATTCCTGCGTCTCTACGCGCGTCAGCCCGCCACGGTGCCGGACAAACCGGCCCGGCAGGCTTCGTCGTCCTCCGCACAGTGCACCGAGCGATACGCGCCGACGCCGATCTCGGCGAAGTTCAGCAGGCTCTCGGTGCCCGGCTCGAAATAGCCGCTGTGCCCTTTCGCGTCCGCCGCCGAGAGCACCCGTGCCCCGAACGCGTCGGACACCGGGTCGGCTCCGTGGCCCAGGCCGCCGAGCTCCAGGTACGGCACGTCCTGGATCCAGTCGTCGGCGTCCCGCATCGCCCACACCTGGGCCGAGGTGTGCAGCTGGGCGGCGTTGGTGACCCGCATCCCGGGGCTGCCGGCCACCGCGATGTCGGCCACCCGCTCCGGCAGGGTGTGCGCGGCGACACCGCACACCACCGAGCCGTAGCTGTGGCAGAACAGCGAGACGGGCGTGCTGCCGGGCAGCGCGCGCACCAGCGCGTTCAGCCGGACGGCACCGCTCTCGGCGCGCGTCGCGGTCGCCGAGTCGAGGCCGAGGCCGCCGGGGGCGGTGTAGTCGGCCCAGGCGATGACGGCCGTGCGCGTCGAGGGGCTCGCCGCCTTCTCCGCCGCGTACAGGGACTTGGCCATGCCGACCGGGGCCGAGTACTTGCGGTAGGTGCGCTGGAAGGTGAGCAGATCGGTGTCGACGCCGGGGACGACGACCGAGATCCGCTGCGCCTTGTCCAGGTTGCCGAAGACCTCGGCGACCCGCCCGGAGCCCTCCGGGTCGAAGGCGAGGATCTTGCGCTTGGTGCTCATCAGCGCCTCGAAGCGGTGCATGCGGTGGCCCGCCTGGCGCTGTCCGTCGGCCGAGAGCCGGCTGTCGTGCATGCGTTTCAGCTCGACCTTGCGGGCCTGGCCGAGCGCGATGCGGTTGGCGCGGTAGCGTAGCTCGACGGGGGCGCCGTTCATGTTGCCGACCGCGAGGGGATAGCGGCGGGCGAGGGTGGCGCGCTGCTGGGCGGTCAGCGAGGCGAAGAAGCGGGAGAGCGCGGCGGAGGTCGAGTCGTCCGGGTCCGGCAGCCGGTGTCCGGCTATCCGGCCGTGCTCCCAGGCGCTGAGCGAGCTCTGGAGGGGGGTGGTGTTCCGCTGGTTGCGCATGGCGGTCCAGCCGGTGGTCGCGAGCATCACGAACACCACGGCCAGCGCGAGCAGTGCGCGCCAGACGTTCAGTTGGGGAGAGGTGTCGAAGGAAGTCACTGAAAGGACACACTAGGAGAACGAGAGGGTCTCGCGTTAACCGAGTGACGGAGGTCACGTTTCGGCGCGCGTGACGATGACCTCAGTGTGTTCGCCAGTTCTCCGTCAGTGCCGGACCCACCTGTTCGAGATACGAAACGGTGAGCGTCCGCATCGCGTCCAGGCTGAAGTCCGCGGCCACGCTCCACTGCCGTTCCGTCACCCGCATCACCCCGCTGAAGACGGCCACCACGAGCCGCGGCCGCGGATCGGCCGTCACATCCAGTCCCTCGCGCTCGGCGATCACGCGCGCCAGCGTCTCCTCGACCTCCATGGAGCGCCGCAGATGGGCGGCGAGCAGCACCGGCGTCGACTCGATCACCCGGTACATCTGGAGGTAGAGCTCCACGGGTACGACGGACTCGATCACGTCGTTGAGCGAGTCCCAGCGCTCCAGGACCGCCTGGCGCAGCGCCTCCAGCGGTGCCTCGTGCGGCGGCCGCTCGCGCACCGCCTCGACGAAGTGCACGACGGCCATCTCCACGACGGCGAGGGCGGCCTCCTCCTTGCCGGCGAAGTAGCGGAAGAAGGTGCGCTGTGAGACCTCGACGGCTTCGGCGATGTCGTCGACGGTCGTCCCGTCGTACCCCCGGGTCGTGAACAGTTCGAGGGCGGCTCGGACCAGAGCCTCGCGGGTGCGCTGCTTCTTGCGGTCGCGCAGGGTTTCCATGCTGTGTCAGTTACCGACTTATGAAACGGTTTGTCAATTGTCAGCGGCTGTCACTAGCCTCGACGTATGACTAGTCAGACCACGCTCGACAAGACGGGGCCGGAGGACGGCAGGCCGGCCGCCCCGTCGGAGGGGGCGCGGGCCTCAGGGCTGCGCGGCCACCCCTGGTTCACCCTCATCACCGTCGCCGTAGGCGTCATGATGGTGGCCCTCGACGGCACCATCGTCGCCATCGCCAACCCGGCCATCCAGCAGGACCTCGGCGCCACCTTCGCCGAGGTGCAGTGGATCACCAACGGCTACTTCCTGGCCCTCGCGGTCTCCCTGATCACCGCGGGCAAGCTCGGTGACCGCTTCGGCCATCGCCAGACCTTCCTGATAGGCGTGGTCGGCTTCGCGGCCGCCTCCGGTGCCATCGGCCTGTCCGACAGCATCGCGTTCGTCGTCACCTTCCGGGTGCTCCAGGGCCTCTTCGGCGCCCTGCTGATGCCGGCCGCCCTCGGCCTGCTGCGGGCGACCTTCCCGGCCGAGAAGCTCAACATGGCCATCGGTATCTGGGGCATGGTCATCGGCGCCTCCACGGCGGGTGGCCCGATCCTCGGCGGTGTCCTCGTCGAGCACGTCAACTGGCAGTCGGTGTTCTTCATCAACGTGCCGGTCGGCATCCTCGCCCTCGTCCTGGGCGTCCTGATCCTGCTCGACCACCGTGCCGAGAACGCCCCGCGCTCCTTCGACATCCTGGGCATCGCCCTGCTGTCGGCCGCGATGTTCTGCCTGGTCTGGGCCCTCATCAAGGCCCCGGCGTGGGGCTGGGGCGATGGCCAGACGTGGACCTTCATCGCCACGTCGGTCCTGGGCTTCGCGCTCTTCGCCTTCTGGGAGACCAAGGTGAAGGAGCCCTTGATCCCGCTGGGCCTGTTCCGCTCGGTCGCGCTGTCCGCGGGCGTGGTCCTGATGGTCCTCATGGCCATCGCCTTCATGGGCGGCCTGTTCTTCGTGACGTTCTACCTCCAGAACGTGCACGGGATGAGCCCGATCGACGCGGGCCTCCACCTCCTCCCGCTCACCGGCATGATGATCGTCGGCTCCCCGCTCGCGGGCGTGATGATCACCAAGCTCGGCCCGCGCATCCCGCTGGCCGGCGGCATGGCGGCCACCGCGATCGCCATGTACGGCATGTCGACGCTCCAGACGGACACCGGGAGCGCGGTGATGTCCCTCTGGTTCGCCCTGCTGGGCCTGGGTCTCGCCCCGGTCATGGTCGGCGCGACCGAGGTCATCGTGGGCAACGCGCCGCTGGAGCTCTCCGGTGTCGCCGGCGGTCTCCAGCAGGCCGCGATGCAGATCGGCGGCAGCCTCGGTACCGCCGTCCTCGGCGCCGTGATGGCCTCCAAGGTCGACAGCGACCTCGCCGGCAACTGGAAGGACGCGGGACTGCCGCCGCTCACCGCGGCCCAGCAGGCCCAGGCCTCCGAGGCGGTCCAGGTCGGTATGCCACCGGTCGCCAAGGGCACCCCGGAGGCGATCGCCGCGAAGATCACCGACGTCGCGCACGACACCTTCATCTCCGGCATGAGCCTGGCGTCCCTGGTCGCCGCCGGAGTCGCCGCCGTCGCCGTCTTCGTCGCCCTGCTCACCAAGCGCGGCGAGAACGCGGAGGCGGGCGCGGGCGTGGGCCACGTCTGAACTGACGGGAGTTCAAGGCGACTTCCCCTATCAGGGTGAAGACGCTAAAGATTCCTCGCCCCCGGTACGCGCCGCAGGTCACAGTTAGTCAAGCCCTCCGCACGACAGTGCATATGCCGCGGAGGGCGTCCGGTGCTGCGGCGCGCTGCCGGAGGGGGGCGGCGCGCCGCAAGGCCGGAGGATTGAACTGCGTACCGGGGGTACTCGCCACGTCGAACCCAACTTGCCTAGGGGTTCTGGGAGTTGTTGACGATGGCGGGCTTCGGAAACCGAACGCGCAGGTACCCCCGCTCACGTGGCCGGACGGGGTCATGGACCGGGCCGGATCGCGCGACGCTCGGGATCGTCGGAGTCGTCTGCGCGATCGCGGGCTTCTTCGTGCTGGGGATCCTCCTCGGCCCCCTCGCGATCGTCGCGGGCTGGCTGGCCATGGGCCGCAGGTGGGCCGGAGGCAGCCCGGTGACGGCCCTGATCGCCGTGGTCCTGGGGGCCATCGACACCATCGCCGCGTTGATGTGGCTGATGTGAGGGGAGAGCCCCCGGCGGACGGGCCGGGGGCCCGCCTCAGTGTCTGACCGACTGCTGCTCCTGCAACGAGGTCACCTGGGCC
Source organism: Streptomyces sp. S3(2020) (assembly GCF_013044505.1). Lineage (GTDB taxonomy): Bacteria > Actinomycetota > Actinomycetes > Streptomycetales > Streptomycetaceae > Streptomyces. The sequence continues at coordinate 31,912 of NZ_JABERD010000080.1, forward strand.
CGCAGCGCCCGCACCTCCTCGGTCAGCGCCACGATCGCCTCCGTCTGCCGCCGCTCCTCCACGTCGTCCTTCTCGAAGCGGGAGATGAACCAGGCCGCGATGTTCGCGGTGACGACACCGAGCAGCGCGATCCCGGAGAGCATCAGCCCCACCGCGATGATCCGGCCCATTCCGGTGGTCGGCGCGTGGTCCCCGTACCCCACGGTCGTCATCGTGGTGAACGACCACCACACCGCGTCACCCAGCGTCCGGATGTTCCCGTCCGGCGAGTCCCGCTCCACCGAGAGCACCGCCAGCGAGCCGAACATCAGCAACCCGACCACCGCGCCCGCGACATACGTCGTCAGCCGGATCTGCGAGGCCATCCGCGCCCGCCGCCCCACGAGCATCAGCGTGGAGACCAGCCGCAGCAGCCGCAGCGGCTGTATGAGCGGCAGCACCACGGCGCACAGGTCCATCCAGTGCGTGCGGACGAACTCCCGCCGACGCGGAGCGAGCACGAGACGTATCACGTAGTCGGCGGCGAACGCTCCCCACACCACCCACTCGACCGCTGTGCATGCGACGGTCAGGGACCGCCCGGCCGAGGTGTCCACGATCGGTACCGCGTAGGCGATCGCGAACACCACGGCGAGTGCCAGCAGTGGCCGTTGTGTCCACTGTTCCCAACGGCCCTGCGCCGATTGTTCCTGCATGGGGGCATCGTAAGGAACGCCGGTACGGCCCCCACCGGCCCGCGGCGAAACGACTACGCGTCGCCGCCCGCGGCACCGGGATCGGCCGCCGACACGTCGAGCAGCTGGTACCGGTCGATCGCCTGCTTCAGCACGGACCGGTCGACCTTGCCCTCCCGGGCCAGCTCGGTCAGGACGCCCACGACGATCGACTGCGCGTCGATGTGGAAGAACCGCCGCGCGGCGCCCCGGGTGTCCGCGAAGCCGAACCCGTCCGCGCCCAGCGACTGGTAGGTCCCCGGCACCCAGCGCGCGATCTGGTCCGGTACCGCCCGCATCCAGTCGGACACGGCGACGAAGGGACCCTGCGCACCCGACAGTTTCCGCGTCACGTACGGCACCCGCTGCTCCTCCTCGGGGTGCAGCAGGTTGTGCCGCTCGACGTCGACCGCGTCGCGCCGCAGCTCGTTCCAGGAGGTCGCCGACCAGACGTCCGCCTTGACGTTCCACTCCTCGGCGAGGATCTTCTGCGCCTCGATGGCCCACGGCACGGCGACACCGGACGCGATGACCTGCGCCGGGATCGAGCCCGAAGTGCCCTCGCGGTAGCGGTGGAGGCCCTTGAGGATGCCCTCGACGTCCACGTTCTCCGGTTCGGCAGGGTGCTGGATCGGCTCGTTGTAGACGGTCAGGTAGTAGAAGACGTCCTCGCTGTCCGGCCCGTACATCCGGCGCAGACCGTCCTGCACGATGTGCGCGATCTCGAAGCCGTACGCCGGGTCGTAGGCGACACAGCCCGGGTTGGTCGAGGCGAGCAGCTGCGAGTGGCCGTCGGCGTGCTGGAGACCCTCACCGGTCAGAGTCGTACGTCCGGCGGTCGCACCCAGGACGAAACCGCGCGCCAGCTGGTCGGCCATCTGCCAGAACTGGTCGCCGGTGCGCTGGAATCCGAACATCGAGTAGAAGACGTAGACCGGGATGAGCGGCTCGCCGTGCGTGGCGTAGGCCGAGCCCGCCGCGATCAGCGAGGCCGTGCAGCCCGCCTCGGAGATGCCGTCGTGCAGCATCTGGCCGGTCGGCGACTCCTTGTAGGCGAGGAGCAGATCGCGGTCCACCGCCTCGTACTGCTGGCCGAGCGGGTTGTAGATCTTCGCACTCGGGAAGAACGAGTCCATGCCGAAGGTGCGGTACTCGTCCGGCGCGATCAGCACGAACCGCCTGCCGAGCTCCTTGTCCCGCATGAGGTCCTTGAGCAGCCGTACGAAGGCCATGGTGGTGGCGATCGACTGGTGCCCGGAACCCTTCTTCACACTCGCGTACGTCTTGTCGTCCGGCAGCGCGAGCGGCTTGGCGCGCACGACACGGGTGGGGACGTAACCGCCGAGCGAGCTGCGGCGGTCGTGCATGTACTGGATCTCCTCCGAGTCCCGGCCCGGGTGGTAGTACGGCGGGGCGCCGGACTCCAGTTCCTGGTCGGTGATCGGGATGTGCAGCCGGTCACGGAAGCCCTTGAGGTCGTCGACCGTCAGCTTCTTCATCTGGTGCGTGGCGTTGCGGCCCTCGAAGTTGGGGCCCAGCGTCCAGCCCTTGACGGTCTTGGCGAGGATCACCGTCGGCTGGCCCTTGTGCGCCTTGGCCGCCGAGAAGGCCGCGAAGATCTTCTTGTGGTCGTGACCGCCACGGCCCAGGTGCAGGATCTGGTCGTCGGTCATGTTCTCGACCATCGCGCGCAGCCGCTGGTCGTCACCGAAGAAGTGGTCGCGGATGTACGCGCCGGTCTCGGTGGCGTACGTCTGGTACTGGCCGTCCGGAGTGGTGTTCATCCGGTTGACCAGCAGACCGTCGCGGTCCTGCGCGAGCAGCGGGTCCCAGGAGCGGTCCCAGACCAGCTTGACGACGTTCCAGCCGGCGCCGCGGAAGACCGACTCCAGCTCCTGGATGACCTTGCCGTTGCCGCGCACCGGGCCGTCCAGGCGCTGGAGGTTGCAGTTGACGACGAAGGTCAGGTTGTCCAGGCCCTCGCGCGCGGCGATGGTCAGCTGGCCGAGCGACTCGGGCTCGTCCATCTCGCCGTCGCCGAGGAAGGCCCACACATGCGACTTGGAGGTGTCGGCGATCCCGCGCGCGTGCATGTAGCGGTTCATCCGGGCCTGGTAGATCGCGCCGATCGGGCCGAGGCCCATCGACACGGTGGGGAACTCCCAGAAGTCCGGCATCAGGCGCGGGTGCGGGTAGCTGGACAGGCCGTGGGGCGCCTTCGACTTCTCCTGGCGGAAGGCGTCGAGGTTCTGCTCGCTGAGCCGGTCGAGGAGGTACGCGCGCGCGTAGATGCCCGGGGAGGCGTGGCCCTGGAAGAAGACCTGGTCGCCGCCGTCGCCCTCGTCCTTGCCGCGGAAGAAGTGGTTGAAGCCGACGTCGTAGAGCGAGGCCGAGGAGGCGAAGGTGGCGATGTGGCCGCCGACACCGATGCCGGGGCGCTGGGCGCGGGAGACCATGACGGCGGCGTTCCAGCGGGTGGCGTTGAGGATCCTGCGCTCGATCTCCTCGTTGCCGGGGAAGAACGGCTCGTCCTTGGTGGCGATGGTGTTGACGTAGTCCGTGCTGCGCATCTCGGGCACGGCCACGCGCTTCTCGCGGGCCCGCTCGATCAGTCGCAGCATCAGGTAGCGGGCCCGCTCGCGGCCGCGCTCGTCGACGGCGGCGTCGAGGGAGTCGAGCCACTCCTGGGTTTCCTCGGGATCGAAGTCAGGAACCTGACTCGGAAGGCCGCCAATGATGATCGGATTGCGATCGGATCCGGAAGCCACGCTGTTCCTTCGCTGTCAGAGGGCTGTTTTCCATGGGTATGCGGGAGGTCTGCACCGCTCCCCATCGTGTACCTCGGAAAAGCAAACGTCATCTCTACTGATTGGTAACCAGGGCTCTTCGCGGGTTCCTCGACCTCTGCCCGGGTTCCCAATGCCGCATACCGGGCAGAAAGGTGTGGTGTAGGTCACTTATGACCGTAATCGCGTGCCTGGAGTTGCGGTGACACGGCCAGGAACGTCACCGTTTCGGCGGTCTGAACGGCCGGGTACTTGCGCGATCCGTCCCGCCCGTGTGGACTACGGCCAATGCTGCGCGCACGCGCGTGGCTGAGTTATTCCCGAAACATGATCAGGAGGCAACCCGTGAGCGCGACCGCGGACCACGCGGAGGAGCGGACGAACCCTGCCGCAAGGCTGGGGTTCCAGCCCGAGCAGGTGGTCCAGGAGATCGGCTACGACGACGACGTCGACCAGGAGCTCCGCGAGGCCATTGAGGAAGTCATCGGCAGCGAGCTGATGGACGAGGAATACGACGACGTCGCCGATGCCGTGGTGCTTTGGTTCCGCGACGACGACGGCGACCTCACCGACGTACTGGTGGACGCCACCACGTACATCGAGGAGGGCGGCTCGATCCTGCTGCTGACACCGAAGACCGGCCGCGACGGCTACGTCGAGCCCAGCGACATCTCCGAAGCCGCGACGACGGCGGGGCTCTCCGCCTCCAAGAGCGTCAGCGTCGGCAAGGACTGGAGCGGCAGCCGGCTGGTGACGCCGAAGGCAGCCAAGTCCAAGCGGTGACCCTCCGCTAGAAAGCACCGGACGGGCTGAGTTCCACTCAGCCCGTCCGTCAGTCTGTCGTGATCGCTGCGTAGGGTGTTCTCACCCGAACAGTCCACCCGAGAGGGATTCACGACGATGGCGATCCAGGTCGGCGAAAAGGCCCCCGACTTCGAGCTCAAGGACAACCACGGCAGGGCCGTGAAGCTGTCGGACTTCCGCGGCAGCAAGAACGTCGTCCTGCTCTTCTACCCCTTCGCCTTCACCGGGGTGTGCACCGGCGAGCTCTGCGAGCTGCGCGACAACCTGCCGCAGTTCTCCGACCGCGACACCCAGCTGCTCGCCGTCTCCAACGACTCCATCCACACCCTGCGCGTCTTCGCCGAGCAGGAAGGCCTGGAGTATCCGCTGCTCAGCGACTTCTGGCCGCACGGCGAGGTCTCGCGCGCCTACGGCGTCTTCGCCGAGGACAAGGGCTGCGCGGTGCGCGGCACCTTCGTCATCGACAAGGAGGGCGTGGTCCGCTGGACCGTCGTCAACGCCCTTCCGGACGCCCGCGACCTGAACGAGTACGTGAAGGCGCTCGACACCATCTGAGTCGGGACACCCTGTGATTGTTAGGTTCCAAGCCCTGCGTAGGGCGGGAACCCGTCACTAGGATCGACTCGTTGATCCGGTACCAAACGCATGGCGGGGCTCCCCGCCCCTGGACACCAATGGAGGACTCGTGGGAGTCAGCCTCAGCAAGGGCGGCAACGTATCGCTGACCAAGGAGGCCCCCGGCCTGACCGCGGTCATCATCGGTCTGGGCTGGGACGTCCGCACCACGACCGGCACCGACTTCGACCTGGACGCCAGCGCACTGCTGCTGGACAGCTCGGGCAAGGTGAGCAGCGACGCGAACTTCGTCTTCTTCAACAACCTCAAGAGCCCCGACGGCTCGGTCGAGCACACCGGCGACAACATCACCGGTGAGGGCGAGGGCGACGACGAGCAGCTCAAGGTCAACCTCGCGGGCGTCCCGGCCGAGATCGAGAAGATCGTCTTCCCGGTCTCGATCTACGACGCCGAGAACCGCCAGCAGTCCTTCGGCCAGGTCCGCAACGCGTTCATCCGCGTCGTGAACCAGGCCGGCGAGGCGGAGATCGCGCGCTACGACCTCTCCGAGGACGCGTCCACCGAGACCGCGATGGTCTTCGGCGAGCTGTACCGGCACGGAGCGGAGTGGAAGTTCCGCGCCATCGGCCAGGGCTACGCCTCGGGCCTGCGCGGCATCGCGCAGGACTTCGGCGTCAACGTCTGACGGCTCCGCCGGGCTCTGCCGGGCGCACGTGCCACCCCGTCCGGCGCCACACGGTTTACGTGTGGCGCCGGACGCGCAGGACCACCAGAGACACAGCAGCACACGGGGAGGACCAGCATCATGGGCGTCACGCTCGCCAAGGGGGGCAATGTCTCCCTCTCCAAGGCCGCACCCAACCTCACTCAGGTGATGGTCGGGCTCGGCTGGGACGCGCGCTCCACCACCGGAGCCGATTTCGACCTCGATGCCAGCGCGCTGATCTGCAACAGCGGCAGGGTCATGGGGGACGAGTGGTTCATCTTCTACAACCAGCTCAAGAGCCCCGACGGCTCGGTGGAGCACACCGGCGACAACCTCACCGGTGAGGGCGACGGCGACGACGAGTCGATCCTGATCGACCTCTCCAAGGTGCCGGCCCAGTGCGACAAGATCGTCTTTCCGGTCTCGATCCACGACGCCGACAACCGGGGCCAGACCTTCGGGCAGGTCAGCAACGCCTTCATCCGCGTGGTGAACCAGGCCGACGGCCAGGAACTGGCCCGCTACGACCTCAGCGAGGACGCCTCCACCGAGACCGCGATGATCTTCGGCGAGGTCTACCGGTACCAGGGCGAATGGAAGTTCCGCGCCGTCGGGCAGGGGTACGCGTCCGGGCTGCGGGGCATCGCGCTGGACTTCGGGGTCCACGTCTCGTAGTCGACGTCGCGTCACGCGATATGAGCAAAAACCGGGGCCCGGTGGGGTACGGAGAGGGGCCGACTAGACTCCGCTTCAAAGTTCGGTAAAGAGCCGAGTAGGGCAGCGGGGGAGACCCGTACATACAGGATTGGGTAGCCAGTGGTTCTGAAAACCTTCGGCTGGTCGTTCGCGGTCACCGCGCTCGGCCTCGTAGCGGCGGTCTTCTACGGGGGGTGGACCGGGTTCGGCATCGTGGCGATCCTCTCCATCCTCGAGATCTCGCTGTCCTTCGACAACGCGGTGGTCAACGCCGGAATCCTGAAGAAGATGAATGCCTTCTGGCAGAAGATCTTCCTCACCATCGGTGTCCTCATCGCCGTGTTCGGTATGCGGCTGGTGTTCCCGGTCGTGATCGTGGCGGTCACCGCCCAGATGGGTCCCATCGAGGCCGTCGACCTCGCGCTCAACGACAAGGACCAGTACCAGCAGCTGGTCACCGACGCCCACCCGGCGATCGCCGCGTTCGGTGGCATGTTCCTGCTGATGATCTTCCTCGACTTCATCTTCGAGGACCGGGACATCAAGTGGCTCGCGTGGCTGGAGCGCCCGCTCGCCAAGCTCGGCAAGGTCGACATGCTGTCGGTCTGCATCGCGCTCGTCGTCCTGCTGATCACCGCCATGACCTTCGCGACCCACGCCCACCAGCACGGCGGCGCGCATGTCGACAAGGCAGAGACGGTTCTGCTCTCCGGTATCGCGGGTCTGATCACCTACATGATCGTCGGTGGTCTCTCCGGCTACTTCGAGGACAAGCTCGAAGAGGAGGAGGAACGTGAGCACGAGGAGGAGGAAGAGGCCGCGCGCACCGGCAAGCCGCGCTCGGCCGTCGCGCTCGCGGGCAAGGCCGCGTTCTTCATGTTCCTCTACCTGGAGGTCCTCGACGCCTCCTTCTCCTTCGACGGTGTGATCGGCGCCTTCGCCGTCACCAACGACATCGTGCTGATGGCGCTGGGCCTGGGCATCGGCGCCATGTACGTCCGTTCGCTGACCGTGTACCTGGTCCGTCAGGGCACCCTCGACGACTACGTCTACCTGGAGCACGGCGCGCACTACGCGATCGGTGCGCTGGCCGTGATCCTCATGATCACCATCCAGTACCAGATCCACGAGGTCATCACCGGTCTCGTCGGTGTGGTCCTGATCGGCTGGTCCTTCTGGTCCTCCGTGCGCCGCAACAACGCACTGGCAGCGGCAGAGGGAAAAGCTGAGGGCTCGGACGACAAGACCGAGGTCTCGTCCGGGGTGTGACCTGCCCTCGTGTGAGGGAACGCTCTGAGCGGGGCGGCGTCGACTCCTCGACGCCGCCCCGCCGGTCTTCTGACGCGAAACGGTGGGGGCGGGAACATGGGCTTCTTGGACGGGCTCTGGCGCGGACGCGCGGCCGAGTTCGACTCGGGCAACGCGGCGACCAACTCGATCGTGCTGACCAAACGGCACGACCGGGTCTCTCTCAAGGAACAGGGCGCCGAGACGGGCCATCTGCGCATCAACCTGGCCTGGCGGATGCGGACCTCCGACATCGGCGGCTCACAGCGGGAGAGCCTGCTCAGGCACCCCTTCCGGGCCCTCAAGCCGCCGGAGGTCATGGGGCACAGCCAGAGCATGGTCAACGTCGACCTCGACCTCGGGTGTCTCTACGAGCTGGCCGACGGCTCCAAGGGCGTGGTGCAGCCCCTCGGCGGGTTCTTCGGGGACGTCAACTCGGCGCCGTTCGTGAAGCTCAGCGGGGACGACCGGTTCGGGTCGGCGTCCGGGGAGACGATCTACGTCAACCTCGACCACAAGGACGCCATCAAGCGGATCCTGGTCTTCGTCTACATCTACGACCAGACACCGGCGTTCGACCGCACGCACGCGATCGTGACGCTGTATCCGAGCAACGGGCCGCGCATCGAGATCGGCCTCGACGAACGTCACCCCCAGGCCCGCTCCTGCGCCGTCGTGATGATCGAGAACGTCAAGGGCGAGATCGTCGTCCGGCGTGAGGTGAAGTTCGTCTACGGGTTCCAGGCGGAGCTGGACCGGCTGTACGGGTGGGGCCTTCAGTGGGGACGCGGCTTCAAGACCAAGGCGGAGCGGTGAGCCGGGGCGTTCTCTTCAGCGTCCGATGAACTGCGGGCCCTGCGGGGGCAGCCGGAAGTCCGGGTCCGGGGCGACCGTGACCGGGGCCTGGGGGTAGCCGTACGCGGGCTGGCTGGTCGGCTGGGGGTAGCCGTACGCCGGCTGGGTCGCCGGCGGGGACTGGGGGTAGCCGTAGGACCTGGCTCTTATCAACATCTGACGATGCCGCCTGTGGTGCAGGGGTTGCGCCAGGTGGTGCGCGTTCTCCTCACATACACAATAAG
>NZ_JABERD010000081.1 GCF_013044505.1 Streptomyces sp. S3(2020)
GCCGGCCCCCGCCGCCGTTCCGGCAGCGCCCGCCGCCGGCGCCCCGCAGCCCGCCGCCGACCTGACGAAGTCCGAGGACGCCCGATGAGCACGCCCCAGCCCCCGATGCCGCAGGCCGCCGCACCCGACTGGCAGGCGGCGCCCGCTCCTTCGTACGCCGCGTACACCTCGCCGATCCCGGTGGTGCGCACGCATCTCGGACACGCGATCGCCTCGGAGTGGACGAAGATCCGCTCGGTGCGCTCGACGATGTGGACGCTGGGCGTCTTCGTGCTGCTGGTCGTCGGTATCGGCCTGCTCGCCGCCGCCGTGGTGTCGAGCAGCGCCGGGGACAGCGGACTGTCCGGCGAGAACCCGCTGTCGTTCGGCTTCTTCGGACTGCTGCTCGGCACGATGTGCGTGATCACGCTCGGTGTGCTGACCACGGCCTCCGAGTACGGCACCGGCATGATCCGCACGACGATGACCGCGTGCCCGAGCCGTGGCCGGGTGCTGACCGCGAAGGCCATCGTCTTCTTCCTGGTCGCCTTCGCCGTCACGTTCGCGTCGGTCCTGCTGGTCGCCCTCGCCGACGTGGCCCTGCTCGACGGCACCGGGGTGAAGGACCCCTCCGGCAGCGAGTGGCTCAAGGGCACCCTCGGCATCTCGCTCTACATCGCGCTGCTCGGCCTGCTCTCGCTGGTCGTCGGCTCGATCATCCGGCACTCCGCGGGCGCCATCACCATCATGATCGGCCTGGTGCTGGCCCCGCTGGTCATCGCCCTGTTCATGTTCTCGTCCTCGCTGGAGGACCTGCGCACGGCCCTGTTCGAGTACTCCATCCCGAACCAGCTGAGCGTCTTCTACTCCAACTCGCTCACCGAGACCGGCCCCTCCGGCTGGGACCCGCTGTGGATCATCGCGGGGGTGACGGCCGCCGCGTTCGCCGGCGCCTACGCCCTGCTCAACCAGCGGGACGTCTAGAACTTCGGCGCGTTACGGGACCGCTGCACCCGCGAGGTGCGGCGGTCCTTCGCGTTCCAGCACGCCTTGTGCCAGTGCCGGCGCTCGTCGACGCCCGAGTGCTCCGGCCAGGCCACCACGTGCGGGACGCCGTCGGGGATCAACTGGTCGCAGCCCGGGCAGCGGTAGGACTTGCCCTGGGAACTCGCCCCCGCCACATGGCGGACGTTCCACTGCTCGCCCTGCCAGCTCTCCGTCGACTGGAAGCCGCCGTAACGGCCCGAGCGGTCCTCCCCGTCCGGGTCTGACGGGTCGGATCCCTTGGGTCGGTTGCGACGCGGGGACACAGAACACCTCACGGGGCTATACAGGAAGCACGGGCTGTGTCCAGCCTACGCGGCGCGGAGGCGGGTAGGCGTAGGGGACCAACCCCCACAAGTGCCCCTTCGGATCGACCCATTCTGCAGACAATCCGAGTATCTCTTCGCCAGGCCGTGTCCTCGGCACGTGTCAGACGGTTATGCCCGGTGGGGGAGCTCCGCGTCGGAGCCAAGGAAGCAGGAAAAGCACATGCGCGTTGGAAGTTTCGTGTTGGCGGCCCAGTTCCCGGGGCAGGGCCAGGGGGAGGCGCTGCACCGCGCGGTCCGCTCGGCCGAGGCGGCCGAGGAAGCCGGCCTCGACTCGGTCTGGCTGGCCGAGCATCACTTCGTGCCGTACGGCACCTGTCCATCGGCGATCACCCTGGCGGCGTTACTGCTGGGCCGCACCCGTCGCCTCCGGGTCGGCACCGCGGTCAGCGTGCTGCCCACCGTCCACCCGGTCGCCCTCGGCGAGCAGGCCGCGCTGCTGCACATCGCGTCCGGCGGACGGTTCTCGCTGGGTGTGGGGCGCGGCGGGCCGTGGGTGGACCTGGAGGTGTTCGGCTCGGGTCTGGAGGCCTACGAGTCGGGGTTCCCGGAATCACTCGATCTGCTGGTGCGCTGGCTGCGCGAACCGTCGGTGGCGGCCGCCGGCGAGCGCTTCGCCTTCCGTGAAGTGCCCGTCGTACCGCGGCCGTCGGAGTCCCTGTCGGAGGAGCCGGGCCCCGAGGTCGTCGTCGCGTGCACGTCCCCGGCGAGTGTGCGGCTGGCCGCCGAGCGCGGGCTGCCGATGCTGCTCGGGATGCATGTGGGGGACGAGGAGAAGGCCGAGATGGTCTCCCTGTGGCGCACCCACGCGCGCGCGGCGGGCCGTTCGCCCGAGGAGGTGCTGGACGCGGCCCATGTCTCGGCCGGGGTCTGCCAGATCGCGGACCGGCGCACGGACGCGGTGGAGACCCTGGTGAAGGCGATGCCGGGCTGGCTGCGGCAGGGCCTGGAGGCCCATGTGACGGTCGACGGCCGGCATCGCTCGATGCGCGACCCGGTGGCGTACACCGAACTGCTCTGCGGGCTCCACCCGGTGGGCACTCCGCGGCTCTGCGCCGACCGGCTCGCGGCGACCAGCGAGCGGACCGGCATCTCCCGCTTCGCCCTGCTCGTGGAGGGCTCGGGGGACCTGGCGGCCACGGAGGAGAACGTCCGGCGGCTGGGCGCCGAGGTGCTCCCCCACCTCGGCTGACCGTGCGCACCGCACCTGACGTGCTTGCCGCCCCGATACTTGATGCACCTCCCGCGTACGGAGCGGCAAGCAGGCAGCTCGCTGCCTCAGCAGTCCCGGAACTCCGGTGACTGGTTGAGCAGCTGGCTACGGACCGAGGTGAAGCGGGCCAGCGACTCGTCCACCGAGCCGTCCAGCGGGAACACCGCCACACGGTGGCAGTTCTGGAAGGCCAGTCGCACCCCGAAGTGCCGTTGCAGCGCGCCGCGTATCGCGTCACTCGCGAGCGCACGCAGCAGCTGACCGCGTGCCTGCTCGTCCGGCGGAGGCGTCTGGTTGTCGGCGAACGAGCCGCCGTCGACCTTCAGCTGGGCCACCAGGGAGCTGACCATCTCCCATGCGTAGGGCAGGGAGGTCCGGACGCAGTCGACGAATTCCGCTTCGTCGACCTCGCCTCGCTCGGCCTTCTCGAGTAGGGCCGGTGAGACGTCGAGCGACATGGGTTCTCCTCTCGCACCCCCGAACAGGAATTCAGGGGTTGCCGGACAGGTAAGGGAGTTCGCGAATCCGAACACGCTGTGTGTACGCCCCGCGACCTCCCGGTTACTACGGTAAGCAACGGACGGTGACGGCACCAGGAAAATGAGTACATAGAGAGCCCTCATTGGGCCCACAATCGGCCACAAACGAACATCGCGTTTCTGGGGCGAATCGCGTGGACCCAGGCCCGTCGAGTAGCGTTGCCGACCATGCGTCTCGTCATTGCCCGGTGCTCCGTGGACTACGCGGGCCGGCTCACCGCCCACCTCCCGTCCGCCCCCCGTCTCATCCTGGTGAAGGCGGACGGCAGCGTGTCGATCCATGCGGACGACCGGGCCTACAAGCCCCTGAACTGGATGTCGCCGCCCTGCACGTTGAAGGAGGAGTCGGGGGACTTTCCCGAGGGCGCCGTGGGCGTCTGGACCGTCGTCAACAAGGGCGGCGAGAAGCTGATCATCACCATGGAGGAGATCCTCCACGACTCCTCGCACGAACTGGGCGTGGATCCCGGCCTGATCAAGGACGGCGTGGAAGCACACCTTCAGGAACTGCTCGCCGACCGCATCGACACCCTCGGCGACGGCTACACGCTGATCCGCCGCGAGTACATGACGGCCATCGGCCCGGTCGACATCCTGTGCCGGGACGCCGAGGGCCAGACCGTCGCGGTGGAGATCAAGCGGCGCGGCGAGATCGACGGCGTGGAGCAACTCACCCGCTATCTGGAGCTGTTGAACCGCGATCCCCATCTCGCCCCGGTCCGCGGCGTCTTCGCGGCCCAGGAGATCAAGCCCCAGGCCCGCGTCCTGGCCACGGACCGCGGCATCGGCTGCACGGTCCTCGACTACGACGCGCTGCGCGGCATCGAGGACGACAAACTGCGGCTGTTCTGACCGTCACTTCGGCTTCTACGACGAAGAGGGCCGGGTCCTGTTTCCAGGACCCGGCCCTCTCGTGTGCCGTGGGGCGGGCGTCTCAGATCACGGCGCCCGAACCGCTCGGCGAGCCCGCGTCACTGCTCTCCGGCGCGCTGGCGGAGGTGCTCGCCGGTGCGCTGGAGGAGGCGGGACCGCTGGCGGAGTCGGTCGTGGACGGCTCCTCCGTAGGTGTCGCTGACGGACTCGGCGTCGGCGACGCCGTGTCGCTGGGCTCGGTCTCCGTCGGCGTCGGGCTCGTGCTCGGCGTCGACGAGGTCGGCGGCTTCGTGCTCGACGACGAAGGCTTCGGCGAAGTCGGCTTGGTCGGCGTGCTCGACGACCCGTTCGTCCCGCTCGGGTCGTCCGAAGGCTCCGCGGTGTCCGTCGGTGTCGGGTCGTCGGACGTGCCGTAGGTGCCGTCGGGGCCCGGGTCGGTCGGCCTGCTGGTGGCCTCGCCGGTGTCGCCCTTGTCGTCGTTCTTCGGCACGTCGGCGCCCAGGCTGCCGTCGTCCGCGCCCTGGCTGGCCGACGGGTTGGGGCCGACCTTGGTGGACGGGTTGTCGTTGTCGGGGTTGGAGGTGGCGCCGAGCGTCACCACCGTGCCGAGCACCGCCGCGAGCAGCGCGCCCGCGCCGGCCGCGACGAGGTTGCGGCGGGCGAGGCCCTTCAGACCGCCCCGGGCCTTGCGGTTGGGAGCGGAGGCCGCCGGGACCCGGTTGGTGACCAGGGTCGAGTGGTCGAGCGGCGACTGGAGCGGCGGGAAGGCCGTGGGCACCCCGCCGGGAGGCGACTGGGACTCCTCGTGACGGGCGTCGGGCACTTCCTCGCCCGCCATGGCCGATATGCCGAGCGGGGTGCCCGAGCGGTCGGAGACCAGAGCCAGTGCCCGGCGGCCGGCCACCGTGCCGCGCTTGTCGGCGAGTGCGCCGCGCAGCCCGATGGAGGACTCCAGTTCGGAGCGGGCCCGGTCGAGCTGGTCGGCGCACAGCGCGAGGACGCCCAACTCGTGGTGGAAGTAGGCCTGTTCGCCCACGTCACCGGAGAGCCGGGAGGCCTCGGCGCCGAACCGCAGGGTCCGCTCCCAGGCACTCCAGTGCAGCCCCGCGGCGAACGCGGGCGCCGCCGTGCGGGCCAGCTGGACGGTGACGCTCTCCTCGTCCTCGACGGGCGGGACGGCGGCCGGCACGAGGATGCCGAGCGCGGCGAGCACGGCGTCCGCCTCGGCGCACACCCGCTCGGGGGTGACCGAGGGATGCCCGGCCCACCAGGCGTAGTGCTGGGCGGCGGCGAGGGCCTGGGCCTCGGTGTCGGTGCCGTATCCGGCGGCCTCCAGCTGGGCCTGCACCCCGGCGGCGAGCCGGTAGCGGGTGCCGACCGGGGAGACCAGCGCGCAGTCCAGCAGTTCACCGAGGGCGGCGTCCGCGTGGGTGTCGCCGACGAGGGCGGGCAGATGTGCCTGGTGCGGCACCTCGCCGCCGAGCGCCACGGCGAACCGCAGTGCGGCGCGCGCCGAGTCGCTGAGCCGGGTGGCGAGCAGGGCCGCGGGCGCGGCTCCCTCGGCGAGCGAGGGCAGCGGTACGTCGTGTCCGTCGCCGGCCTCGAAGGGCGCGTCGACCTGGGCTTCCTGGAAGACGCCGAACTCGTCGAAGGCTTCCGCGCTGGCCCGCAGTTCGTCGCGCTGGCGCAGCAGGGCGCCGGCCTGGACGAAGCGCAGTGGCAGGCCCTCGGACTCGAACCAGAGGTCGCCGGCCCAGTTGGCCTCCTCCTCGGTGAGGACCCGGCCGACACCGCGCTCCAGGAGCTCGACGCCGCCGGCCCGGTCCAGGCCGCTGAGGAATACCTCCTCGAGAGCCGAGTCGGCGGACGGCGCGGGCACGTCCGGTGTCGTGGCGACCAGGAAGGCGCACTCGGGGGTGGCGTCCAGGAGTTCGTCGAGCGCGGCGCCGCCGAACTCGACGTCGTCCAGGACGACGACCGCGCCGATCTCCCGGACGTACCCGAGCAGCTCGTCCCGCGCGGGCCGGTGCAGGGGGGCGTCGAAGACGGCGTAGAAGAGGTCGTACAGCAGGTCGTCGGCCGTGCGGTGGAAGCCGGTCAGCCGGACCACGCCGTCGGGGGCGAGGTCCGAGCAGTCCTCGGCGAGGAGATCGAGCAGGCTGGTGCGACCGGAGCCGGCGGGGCCGGTGAGACGTACGGAGCGGCCGCGGGCGACCAGGCGTACCAGTCGTTCACGCTCGTCCTGGCGGGCCAGGAGGTGCAGCGTGGGCCGGTTGAGGCCGGCCGGTACGGGTGGCTTCGCCGCGCGGTCCACCTCGGCGCGTTCGGCGGCACCGAGCTTCCGCGGCCGCGCGGGCCGCTCGCCGGGCGGGCAGCTCTCTATCTCGCTGCCGTCGACGGGGTTGACGGTGAGCAGGTAGTCGCCGGACACCAGCTGCACGGTGCGGGCCAGGGCGGGTGTGCTCTGGCCGAAGTCGGGTGTGAGGGGGTCCCTGGGCGGGCGCTGGCGCGGCGTGTCGCCGTCACCGTCATGGCCGTACTCCTCGGGTCCCCGGTTGTTCGGGTCCATAGGTTCAAGCCCCCCAAAAGCGTCGTGTGCCGAGCCCCTCCCGGCCTTGCTGCACACCGCGCTGTCGCTTCTGGTCCGGGCCCGCTCATTCAGGGATGTTCACTCAGCGGGCGACCGAACCCTAAACCTTCGCACAGTATCTACGACAGCCCGGGGTACCGCGCCGTCCGAGACGTCACAGTCTCGTGAGGATTGTGCGCGACGTGCGTTTCACCGTCACAGCACCCGGCCCTCACACCGCATCCACACATGGGGTCACACCCGGGGCAGTGACTCCACCCCGATGCCGCCCTCGATCGCCAGGATCCGGTGCAGCCGGGTGGCCACCAGCAGGCGCTGCATCTGCGGCGGTACGTCGCGCAGCACCAGGCGTCGGCCGCAGCGGCCGGCCCTGCGGTGGGCCCCCATGATCACCCCGAGTCCGGTGGCGTCCCAGGAGTCGAGCTCGGACAGATCCAGCACCAGATCGCCGACTCCGTCGTCGACGGCCGTGTGCAGGACCGTACGGGCGTCCGCCGCGCTGCGGACGTCGAGGCGGCCCCCGACGACCAGCTCGGCGTGGTCGCCCCTGATGAACATATGCGCTCCCCGTGGTGCGTCTCGTGCTCCGCGAATGTGATGTCCGGTGATGCAACGTCTGACTGCCTTGAGCCGTCATAGGTTGCCGTCTGTAAGCGAACCGATACCGAATTCACCCTTGGGTGTGAGACCACAGGGGCCTGTGCGGTTTCAGTGCCTGGTTCAGTGCTTGTAGAAGCCCTGCCCGCTCTTGCGCCCGATGTCACCGGCGTCAACCATCCGGCGCATCAGCTCCGGCGGGGCGAACTTCTCGTCCTGGGTCTCGGTGTAGATGTTGCTCGTGGCGTGCAGCAGGATGTCGACGCCGGTGAGGTCGGCCGTGGCGAGCGGGCCCATGGCGTGGCCGAAGCCGAGCTTGCAGGCGAGGTCGATGTCCTCGGCGGTGGCGACGCCCGACTCGTAGAGCTTGGTCGCCTCGACGACGAGGGCTGAGATGAGCCGGGTGGTCACGAAGCCGGCGACGTCCCGGTTGACGACGATGCAGGTCTTGCCGACGGACTCGGCGAACTCCCGTGCGGTGGTGAGGGCTTCGTCGCTCGTCTTGTAGCCGCGGACCAGCTCGACGAGCTGCATCATCGGCACCGGCGAGAAGAAGTGCACCCCGACGACCCGCTCGGGGCGCTCGGTGGCCGCCGCGATCTTGGTGATCGGGATGGCGGAGGTGTTGGAGGCGAGTACGGCGTCCTCGCGGACGATCTTGTCGAGCGCGCGGAAGATCTCGTGCTTCACTTCGAGCTTCTCGAAGACGGCCTCGACGACGATGTCGGCGTCCGCGACGGCGTCCAGGTCGGTGGTCACGGTGATTCGGCCCAGGGCGGCGTCGGCGTCGTGCGCCTCCATCTTCCCCTTGCTCACGAACTTGTCGTACGAGGCCTCGATGCCGTCGGTGCCACGCTTGAGCGCCTCGTCGGTGACGTCCCGCAGGACGACGTCCCAGCCCGCCTGAGCGGAGACCTGGGCGATCCCGGAACCCATCAAGCCGGCGCCGATGACGGCAAGCTTCCGTGCCACTGTGAGACTCCCCTTTGAACGCCTTACATGCTGTTTACGTATGCCTCTTCGGCGGACCTTAGCGGGCGTGAGGTGCTGTGTGACCGGTTAGTAATGCGCGTCACGTCTCATCTGACGGACATCACACCGGCAGGGGTCATCCGTGGTCTCGTACGGCGTAGTTGAGCGCGTTCTCGCTCAACAGCTCCTCGATGTCGTCAAAAAGCGTCAGCACCTCTCGTGACACTTCGTCCGGATTGCGCCCGGCGGCCATCTGACCGGCGATCAGCCCCGGGAGCGGAGCGGCGGCGCCCGCCCTCGCGCCACTCGCCGTGACAGTGGGCACACGCGTGTTCCGGACGGCCGGGGCGTAACTACGCTGGGCCCATGGTCAATCTGACGCGCATCTACACCAGGACCGGCGACCAGGGCACCACCGCCCTCGGCGACATGAGCCGGGTCGCCAAGACCGATCTGCGGATCTCGGCGTACGCCGACGCCAACGAGGCGAACGCGGTGATCGGGACGGCGATCGCGCTGGGCGGGCTCGACGAGGAGATCGTCAAGGTCCTCACCCGGGTACAGAACGACCTGTTCGACGTGGGCGCGGACCTGTCGACGCCGGTCGTGGAGGACCCGGAGTTCCCGCCGCTGCGGGTCGAGCAGTTCTACGTCGACAAGCTGGAGGCGGACTGCGACCACTTCAACGAGCGGCTGGAGAAGCTCCGCTCCTTCATCCTGCCCGGCGGCACACCAGGTGCGGCCCTGCTGCACCAGGCATGCACGGTCGTACGACGCGCCGAGCGCCAGACATGGGCTGCCCTGGAGGTACACGGCGAGGCGATGAACCCGCTCACGGCGACCTATCTGAACCGGCTCTCGGACCTACTGTTCATCCTGGCGCGGACGGCCAACAAGGACGTCGGGGACGTGCTCTGGGTCCCGGGTGGGGAGCGCTGACGCCGGCTGCTTCTTCGGCCAGATCGTGTACGACAGCGCGATGAGGCCGTAGATACCGACCGTCCGCAGCGCCACCCACTGGAACGAGCGCAGTGAGCTGATGTCGCCGGAGTCCCCGACGTACCAGACGGCGAGCTGGAGGAGACCGGCCGCCACCGCTCCCCCGTACACGGCCCGCAGCCACAGCTTCGCCTCGTGGGCGGCGCGGGCCCGCCCGTACCGCGGGGGCTTCGGCGGGCGCGAGGCCCCGGCCAGGCGGTGTGCGGCGTGGCCGTCCAGCCAGCGGATCGTGTAGTGGCCGAAGGCCACCGTGTACCCGATGTAGAGCGCCGCCAGGCCGTGCTCCCAGCCCGGTTCGGCGCCGTTCTTGAGGTCGATCGCCGTGGCGGCGAACAGGACCAGCTCCAGCACCGGCTCGCACAGCAGCAGCACCACACTGGTCCGGCGCCACTCCAGCAGGTACCGGACGGCCAGGCCCAGGGCCAGCAGCACCCAGAAACCCACTTCACAGGCGATGATCAGCGCGACGATCACGACTCGCTCCTCTCGGTCACCCTTCCAGGCTCCCGTCGGGAACAGCCGCTCTCGTCGTCGGCGATGACGAACTCGCGGTACATCGAAGGATGCAGTGCACAACCGTTCGCGGGGATCAGGCGGAGCGCGGACCTCCCGTGTTGGATGGGGTCATGGCCGTACGACTGCCCCGCCCGCACCGGTTCGACGTGTACGTCGCTGTCGGAGGGCTCCTCGGCGGCCTGCTGCTGATGGCCATAGGGCTGGGCACCCGGCGGTCCGCCGACCCGATCACCCTCTTCGACGGCCCCTGGCCGGTGCTGGTGCCGCTCGTCGTGATGGCCGGCTGCGAGCTGCTGCGCCGCACGGCGCCCCGCACGGCCCTGCTCACCGGCACGGCCGCGATCTGCGCCGACCTGGTGACCCAGGGCAGTCTGGCCACCGTCCTGATGTTCACCGACCTCGTGTACGCGGCCGTCCTGTACGGCCCGCTCGCCTCGGCCCGCCGTATCCAGTGGATCACCGGCCTGCTCACCGTGATCGGGACGCTGGTGCCGCTCGCCGTGTGGCGGGAGCCCGAGGCGCTGCTGATCGGCGTGGTCGTCGGGGTGGTCGCCTACGCGCCGGCCGCCACCGGCTGGATCGTGCGCAACCACCGCGATGCCGCCGAGGCCGCCCTGCTGCGCGCCGAACAGACCGCGCTGCTCGCCGAGATGGACCGCAGCCAGGCCGTCGGCGCCGAGCGCGCCCGGATGGCCCGCGAGCTGCACGACATGGTGGCCAACCACCTCTCGGCGATCGCCATCCACTCCACGGCCGCGCTCTCCCTCGACGACCCGAAGACCTCCCAGGAGGCCCTCACGGTCATCCGGGAGAACAGTGTCGAGGGGCTGTCCGAGATGCGTCGGCTGATCGGCATCCTGCGGGACAGCAGCGGCGATCTGGAACCGGTCGCAGCTCCGACACTCGACGGACTCGGCTCCCTGGTCGACGGCGCCCGCGCCAACGGGCTCGACGTCGGCCTCGACCTCGACCACGGCCCGTTGCCGACGCCGGTCGAGCTCGCCGCCTACCGCATCGTCCAGGAGTCCCTGACCAACGCCCTCAAGCACGCGTGCCCGGGCCGTGTCACCGTCGCCCTCGCCCAGCGGGACGGGTCCCTCGCCGTCCTCGTGACCAGCCCGTACGGCCACCGGGACGGCCCGCGCGCCCCTGGTTCCGGGGCCGGGCTCGTCGGGATGCGGGAGCGGGCCGCGCTGCTGGGCGGCACGTTCGAGGCAGGGCCCGACGGCGCCCTGTGGGCCGTCCGCGCCGTCCTCCCCGTCACCGACGTCACTGAAGGAGATCCCGCATGATTCGCGTGCTCGTCGCCGAGGACCAGTCCGCCGTCCGCGCCGGGCTGGTCCTCATCCTGCGCAGCGCGCCTGACATCGAGGTGGTCGGCGAGGCCGCGCACGGCGAACAGGCGGTGGCGCTGGCCCGGGAACTGCGGCCCGACCTCGTGCTGATGGACGTACAGATGCCGCGTCTGGACGGGGTGTCGGCGACCCGGATGGTCACGGAGGAGGGGCTCGCGGACGTCCTCGTGCTGACCACCTTCGACCTCGACGAGTATGTGTTCGGGGCGCTCAGGGCCGGGGCCGCCGGGTTCCTGCTGAAGAACACCGAGGCGAAGGACCTCGTGGAGGCGGTCCGCACGGTGGCGCGCGGCGAGGGGATCGTCGCTCCGGCCGTCACCCGCCGGCTGATCTCCGAGTTCGCCGCCAAGCCCGTACGGCAGCCGAGCACCGACCCAGCAGTCCTGGACATCCTCACCCGCAGGGAACGCGAGGTGTTGTCCTGCCTGGGCGAGGGACTGTCCAACGCGGACATCGCGGCCCGTCTCGACATGGCGGAGGCGACGGTGAAGACGCACGTCAGCCGACTACTGGGGAAGCTGGATCTGCGCAGCCGCGTGCAAGCCGCCGTGCTGGCGCAGGAGTTGGGTGTCTGAGCGATCACATACAGAGTGGTCCAGACCTATTGACCCGTGGTCCAGACCTTTCTATTCTCGCCGCACCGTGGGCGTGAAGGCTCAGTCGCGCCCCCAACACCCCTCAAGGAGGCGCGGCATGCGCTTCAGACACAGAGTGGCGGCAGGGATAGCGACCCTGGTGCTCCCCTTCGCCGGCCTCGTCGGCCTCGCGAGCCCCGCCCAGGCCGCGACATCGGCGACCGCCACCTACGCCAAGACACAGGACTGGGGCACCGGCTTCGAAGGCAAGTGGACCGTCAAGAACACCGGCGACACCTCCCTCAGCTCCTGGACCGTCGAGTGGGACTTCCCCTCCGGCACGTCCGTCACCTCCGCCTGGGACGCCGACGTCACCTCCTCCGGCACCCACTGGACCGCCAAGAACAAGTCCTGGAACGGCACCCTCGCCCCCGGCGCCTCCGTCTCCTTCGGCTTCAACGGCACCGGGTCCGGCTCCCCGTCCAACTGCAAGCTCAACAGCGGCAGTTGTGACGGCGGCACCACGACCCCCGGCGACAGCGCGCCGAGCGCCCCCGGCACCCCGACCGCCTCCGGCATCACCAACACCTCGGTGACCCTGTCCTGGAGCGCGGCCACCGACGACAACGGCATCAAGAACTACGACGTCCTGCGCGGCGGCACCAAGGTCGCCACCGTGACGACGACGTCGTACACCGACACCGGCCTGACCGCCGGCACCGCGTACTCGTACACGGTCCAGGCCCGTGACACCGCCGACCAGACCGGCCCGGTCAGCGGCGCTGTCGCGGTCACCACCACCGGCGGCACCACGGACCCGCCGCCCACCACCGGCGGCAAGGTCAAGCTGGGCTACTTCACCGAGTGGG
This sequence comes from Streptomyces sp. S3(2020), assembly GCF_013044505.1. Lineage (GTDB taxonomy): Bacteria > Actinomycetota > Actinomycetes > Streptomycetales > Streptomycetaceae > Streptomyces. The sequence goes on from NZ_JABERD010000081.1 coordinate 12,448, forward strand.
GCGTCTACGGGCGCAACTACCACGTCAAGAACCTGGTGTCCTCCGGCTCCGCGTCGAAGATCACCCACATCAACTACGCGTTCGGCAACGTCAAGGACGGCAAGTGCGTCGTCGACGACACCTACGCCGCCTACGACAAGGCCTACACCGCCGACCAGTCCGTCAGCGGCGTCGCCGACACCTGGGACCAGCCGCTGCGCGGCAACTTCAACCAGCTGCGCCAGCTGAAGGCCAAGTACCCGAACATCAAGGTGCTGTACTCCTTCGGCGGCTGGACCTACTCCGGCGGCTTCGCCCAGGCCGCGGCCAACCCGGCCGCGTTCGCCGCCTCCTGCAAGTCCGTGGTGGAGGACCCGCGCTGGGCCGATGTCTTCGACGGCATCGACATCGACTGGGAGTACCCGAACGCCTGCGGTCTGACCTGTGACACCAGCGGCGCGGCCGCCTTCAAGAACCTGATGTCGGCGCTGCGCAGCGAGTTCGGCAGCAGCTACCTCGTCACCGCGGCCATCACCGCCGACGGTTCCTCCGGCGGCAAGATCGACGCGGCCGACTACGGCGGCGCCTCGGCCTACGTCGACTGGTACAACGTGATGACGTACGACTACTTCGGCGCCTTCAACGCGCAGGGCCCGACCGCCCCGCACTCGCCGCTCACCTCGTACACCGGCATCCCGCAGGCGGGCTTCAACTCCGCCGACGCCATCGCCAAGCTGAAGTCCAAGGGCGTGGCATCCGGCAAGCTGCTGCTCGGCATCGGCTTCTACGGCCGCGGCTGGACCGGCGTCACCCAGGCCGCCCCCGGCGGCACGGCGACCGGCGCGGCTCCCGGCACCTATGAGGCGGGCATCGAGGACTACAAGGTCCTCAAGACGTCCTGCCCCGCCACCGGCACCATCGCCGGCACGGCGTACGCCTACTGCGGCAGCAACTGGTGGTCGTACGACACCCCCGCCACCATCGGCACCAAGATGACCTGGGCCAAGAACCAGAGCCTCGGCGGGGCGTTCTTCTGGGAGTTCAGCGGCGACACCAGCAACGGTGAGCTGGTGAGCGCCATCAACAGCGGGCTGTCGTAAGCGGGTTACGACCGTCGGTAGGAACTAGGCGACATTGACGCGCTGACCGGGCGGGGCTGCTTCCAGCCACGCGAGAAAACCGGTCAGCGCGTCTTCGCTCATGGCGAGTTCAAGTCGCGTGCCCCGGTGCAGACAGGTCAGGATGACGGCGTCGGAGAGCAGCGCCAGCTCCTCCTCGCCCTCGGGATGACGACGCCCCGCGACCTCGATCGCGGCGCGCTCCAGGATGCGGCGCGGGCGGTAGGCGTAGGAGAAGACGCGGTACCACTCGATGCGGTCGCCGTTGTAGCGGGCGACACCGTAGCTCCAGCCCTTGCCGTTGGTGTCGGGTTTCTCCGGGACGTCCCAGCGCAGCGAACAGTCGAAGGTGCCACCGGAGCGCTGGATGAGTCTGCGACGAAGGCCGAAGACGAACAGTCCCAGCACCACGAGTGCCACGACGATTCCGCACACAGTCAGAGCGAGGACCATCGACACCGACCTCCTCGTCTACTCGGTAACGGAATGGAAAAAACATCCACATTTGCCTCAGCCGCGACCAGGGCCGGATTGCTCCGGTCCCAGCCGCGGCTGAGTGACGTCATAGGCGTGACGCGCGGCTAGCGCGTCGCCGCCGCACGGATGCGTACGTCCGCGCGACGCTCGGCGGCGGCGTCACCCTCCGCCTTCGCGCGCTCCAGCTCGCGTTCCGCGCGCTGGATGTCGATCTCGTCCGACAGCTCGGCGATCTCGGCCAGCAGCGACAGCTTGTTGTCCGCGAACGAGATGAAACCGCCGTGCACCGCGGCGACGACCGTTCCACCATCACTCGTACGGATGGTCACCGGGCCCGACTCCAGCACACCGAGCAGCGGCTGGTGACCGGGCATGACGCCGATGTCGCCGGACGTGGTGCGCGCGACGACCAGGGTGGCCTCGCCGGACCAGACCTCTCGGTCGGCCGCGACCAGCGCGACGTGCAGCTCAGCAGCCAAGGTGGCTCCTCGGGTCACCACCCGGCTGTTCGGCCGGGTGTTGGTTACAAGTCTAGTAGGCGTGAAAGAGGGGGCGGGACGTACCCCGCCCCCTCAGTCGAACTCAGTCACTGAGTTCAGGAGACGCCGAGCTCCTTGGCGTTGGCCTTGAGGTCCTCGATGCCACCGCACAGGAAGAACGCCTGCTCCGGGAAGTGGTCGTAGTCGCCGTCGATGATCGCGTTGAACGCGGTGATCGACTCGTCCAGCGGTACGTCCGACCCGTCGACGCCGGTGAACTGCTTGGCGACGTGGGTGTTCTGGGACAGGAAGCGCTCCACGCGACGGGCACGGTGGACGACGAGCTTGTCCTCTTCGCCCAGCTCGTCGATACCGAGGATCGCGATGATGTCCTGAAGGTCCTTGTACTTCTGCAGGACCGTCTTGACACGCATGGCCGTGTTGTAGTGGTCCGCCGCGATGTAGCGGGGGTCCAGGATGCGGGACGTGGAGTCCAGCGGGTCCACGGCCGGGTAGATGCCCTTCTCGGAGATCGGACGGGAGAGCACCGTCGTCGCGTCGAGGTGGGCGAAGGTGGTGGCCGGGGCCGGGTCGGTCAGGTCGTCCGCGGGGACGTAGATCGCCTGCATCGAGGTGATCGAGTGACCACGGGTCGAGGTGATGCGCTCCTGGAGGAGACCCATCTCGTCGGCCAGGTTCGGCTGGTAGCCCACCGCGGAGGGCATCCGGCCGAGCAGGGTCGAGACCTCGGAACCGGCCTGCGTGAAGCGGAAGATGTTGTCGATGAAGAACAGCACGTCCTGCTTCTGCACATCGCGGAAGTACTCCGCCATGGTCAGACCGGCCAGCGCCACGCGCAGACGGGTGCCCGGGGGCTCGTCCATCTGACCGAAGACCAGGGCGGTCTTGTCGATGACGCCCGACTCGGCCATCTCCTCGATGAGGTCGTTGCCCTCACGGGTGCGCTCACCGACACCGGCGAACACGGAGACACCGTCGTGGTTGTTGGCGACGCGGTAGATCATCTCCTGGATGAGCACCGTCTTGCCGACGCCGGCACCACCGAACAGACCGATCTTTCCACCCTTGACGTACGGGGTGAGAAGGTCGATGACCTTGACGCCGGTCTCGAACATCTCGGTCTTCGACTCGAGCTCGTCGAAGTTCGGGGCCTTGCGGTGGATGCCCCAGCGCTCGCCGTCGTACTGCTCGTCGGTGTTCAGCACCTCACCGAGGGTGTTGAACACCTTGCCCTTGGTGAAGTCGCCGACGGGCACCGTGATGGAGGCACCGGTGTCGGTCACCGCGGCCTGGCGGACCAGACCGTCGGTGGGCTGCATCGAGATGGTGCGGACCAGGCCGTCACCCAGGTGCTGGGCGACCTCCAGGGTCAGCGTCTTCTTCGCGCCGTCCTGGGCCGGGTCGGCCACCTCGACGTGAAGGGCGTTGTAGATGTCGGGCATGGCGTCGACGGGGAATTCCACGTCGACGACCGGGCCGATGACCCGGGCGACGCGGCCCGTGGCAACGGCCGTCTCAACTGTCGTCGTCATTACCTGTCACTCCCCGCGGTCGCGTCGGCCAGGGCTGCGGAGCCACCGACGATCTCGCTGATTTCCTGGGTGATTTCGGCCTGGCGGGCCGCGTTGGCAAGTCGGGAGAGGCTGGTGATCAGGTCTCCCGCGTTGTCGGTGGCCGACTTCATCGCGCGGCGTGTGGCGGCGTGCTTGGAAGCGGCCGACTGGAGCAGCGCGTTGTAGATACGGCTCTCGACGTACCGCGGCAGCAGGGCGTCGAGGACGTCCTCCGCCGAGGGCTCGAAGTCGTAGAGCGGAAGGATCTCGCCCTTGGGCGCGGCCTCCGCGGCGACCTCTTCGAGGCTGAGCGGCAGCAGACGGTCGTCGAGCGCCGTCTGCGTCATCATCGAGACGAACTCGGTGAAGACGATGTGGAGTTCGTCCACGCCGCCCTCGGCCGTGTCCTTCTCGATGGCCTCGATCAGCGGACCCGCGACCTTCTTGGCGTCCGCGTACGTGGGCTCGTCGGTGAAGCCCGCCCACGACTCCACGACCTTGCGCTCGCGGAAGTTGTAGTGGGCCAGACCGCGGCGGCCGACGATGTACGTGTCGACCTCCTTGCCCTCGGCCTCAAGACGCGCGGTCAGCTGCTCCGCCACCTTGATGGCGTTGGAGTTGAACGCGCCGGCGAGACCACGGTCGCTCGACAGGAGCAGCACCGCGGACCGCACGACCGTGTCGGCCTGCGTGGTCAGCGGGTGCTTCGTGTTCGAGCCGGTACCGACCGCCGTGACCGCACGCGTCAGTTCCTGCGCGTACGGCGTGGAGGCCGCCACCTTGCGCTGCGCCTTGACGACACGCGAGGCGGCGATCATCTCCATCGCCTTCGTGATCTTCTTGGTCGCGGTGACGGATCGGATGCGACGCTTGTAGACCCGGAGCTGGGCTCCCATGAGTCAGGTCCCTTCCGTCGTCACTTGGCCGCGGCGGCCGGCGCGTCTTCGCCGAGAAGCTTGCCGTCCGAGGTCTCGAACTGCTTCTTGAAGTCCGCGATGCCGTCGGCGATGGCGGTGAGGGTGTCGTCCGACATCTTGCCGCCCTCCTTGATGGAGGTCATGAGGCCCTGCTCCTTGCGGTGCAGGTACTCCAGGAGCTCCTTCTCGAAGCGGCGGATGTCGGCGACCGGGACGTCGTCCATCTTGCCGGTGGTACCGGCCCACACGGAGACGACCTGGTCCTCGGTCGGCATCGGCTGGTACTGAGCCTGCTTGAGCAGCTCGACCAGACGCTGACCGCGCTCCAGCTGGGACTTCGACGCGGCGTCCAGGTCGGAACCGAAGGCGGCGAACGCCTCCAGCTCGCGGTACTGGGCGAGGTCGAGGCGGAGACGACCCGAAACCTGCTTCATCGCCTTGTGCTGCGCGGAACCACCGACTCGGGAGACGGAGATACCGACGTTCAGCGCGGGGCGCTGACCGGCGTTGAACAGGTCCGACTCCAGGAAGCACTGGCCGTCGGTGATGGAGATGACGTTGGTCGGGATGAACGCCGACACGTCGTTCGCCTTGGTCTCGACGATCGGCAGACCCGTCATGGAACCGGCGCCGAGCTCGTCGGAGAGCTTCGCGCAGCGCTCCAGGAGGCGGGAGTGCAGGTAGAAGACGTCACCCGGGTAGGCCTCACGCCCCGGCGGGCGGCGCAGCAGCAGGGACACGGCGCGGTAGGCGTCGGCCTGCTTCGAGAGGTCGTCGAAGATGATGAGGACGTGCTTGCCCTCGTACATCCACTGCTGACCGATGGCCGAACCGGTGTAGGGCGCCAGGTACTTGAAGCCGGCCGGGTCGGACGCCGGGGCGGCGACGATGGTCGTGTACTCCAGCGCGCCGGCCTCTTCCAGGGCGCCACGCACGGAGGCGATGGTCGAGCCCTTCTGGCCGATGGCGACGTAGACGCAGCGGACCTGCTTCTTCGGGTCGCCGGAGCGCCAGTTGTCACGCTGGTTGATGATCGTGTCGACGGCCAGGGCGGTCTTGCCGGTCTGACGGTCACCGATGACCAGCTGACGCTGGCCACGGCCGATCGGGGTCATCGCGTCGACGGCCTTGTAGCCGGTCTCCATCGGCTCGTGCACCGACTTACGGGCCATGACGCCCGGAGCCTGCAGCTCAAGGGCGCGACGACCGCTGGTCTCGATCTCGCCGAGACCGTCGATCGGGTTGCCGAGGGGGTCGACGACACGGCCGAGGTAGCCCTCGCCCACGGCGACCGACAGGACCTCACCGGTACGCGTGACCGGCTGACCCTCCTCGATGCCACTGAACTCACCGAGGACGATGGCGCCGATCTCGCGCTCTTCCAGGTTGAGCGCGAGGCCGAGGGTGCCGTCCTCGAACTTCAGCAGTTCGTTGGCCATGGCCGAGGGAAGACCCTCGACCTTCGCGATGCCGTCGCCGGCAAGGGTGACCGTACCGACCTCCTCGCGCGAGGCCGCGTCCGGCTTGTACGACTGGACGAAGTTCTCCAGCGCGTCCCGGATCTCCTCCGGCCGGATCGTGAGCTCCGCCATCTGGGTTCCCTGCTCTCCTTGTTGGGCCCGAAGTTTCACTTTGGGGGGATGGGGACTCCCCCCTGGAAAAAGGGTGAATCCTCTGCACGGCCCAACCGGGCCGTCTGTACGTACTGCTATGAAGTTGCTGCTCAGCCGGCCAGGCGGCGGCCGGCGTCCTCGATGCGGTCCGCGAGGGAGCCGTTGATGACCTCGTCGCCGACCTGCACCCGGATCCCGCCGAGGACCTCGGGGTCCACGTCGATGTTGAGGTGCATCGTGTGGCCGTAGAGCTTCGCGAGGGCGGCGCCCAGGCGCTGCTTCTGCGTGTCACTCAGCGGCACCGCCGAGGTGACGACGGCGACCAGCCGGTCCCGGCGCTCGGCGGCGAGCTTGGACAGGGACTCCAGTCCCGACTCCAGGCTACGTCCCCGGGGCGCGGTCACAAGACGCGTCACCAGACGCTCGGTGGTCGCGTGGGCACGGCCGCCGAGCAGGCTGCGCAGCAGCTCGCCCTTGGCCGACGCCGTCGCGGCGCGGTCGGTCAGCGCGGCGCGCAGCCCGGTGTTCGAAGAGACGATCCGGCCGAAGCGGAACAGTTCGTCCTCGACGTCGTCGAGAGCGCCCGTCTGCTGTGCGGCGGTGAGGTCGGCGATGTTCGCCAGCTCCTCCAGGGCGTCCGCGAGGTCACGCGACTGCGACCAGCGGGAGCGCACCATGCCGGACACCAGATCGGCGGCCTCGCCGCCCACCTGGCCGCCGAGGAGGCGCTGGGCCAGTTCGGCCTTGGCCTCGCCGGCCTGCGCCGGGTCGGTGAGGACCCGACGCAGCGACACCTCGCGGTCGAACAGCGCGGTGACGGCGGCCAGCTCGCCGGCGAGCGTGCCGGCGTTCACGGACGTGCTGTCCGTCAGCGCGTCAAGACGCTCACGTGCGGCTGCCGCAGCCTCGCGGCTCGCTCCGTGCGCTGTCATCGAGTCGCCTCGGCCTTCTCCTCGAGCTCGTCGAGGAAGCGGTCGATCACGCGGCTCTGTCGGGCGTGGTCCTCGAGGGACTCGCCGACGAGCTTGCCGGCCAGGTCGGTGGCGATCTTGCCGACGTCCTGACGCAGCGCGGAGGACGCGGCCTTGCGGTCCGCCTCGATCTGCGCGTGCCCGGCGGCGACGATCTCCTCGCGCTGCCGCTGGCCTTCCGCGCGCATCTCGGCGATGAGCGTGGCGCCCTGCTCCTGCGCCTCCTGGCGCAGACGCGCGGCCTCGTGCCGGGCCTCGGTGAGCTGGGCCTTGTACTGCTCAAGGACGCTCTGGGCCTCGACCTGAGCTGCCTCGGCCTTCTCGATTCCGCCTTCGATCGCCTCGCGGCGCTCCTCCAGAACCTTGTTGATGTTCGGGAGCAGCTTCTTCCAGAAGAAGAAGAACACGATGGCGAAGGCGATGGTGCCTACGAGCAGCTCGGGGCCCGGAGGAACAAGCGGGTTCTGCTTTTCCTCGGCCGCCAGCTGCATCAGGTTGGCGATCACATCAGTGCCTTTCGTGGAAAGGTTGGCTCGTCAGGGTTCGATCATCCGTAGACGAACGGCATGACGATGCCGATGAGGGCGAGCGCCTCACAGAAGGCGAAGCCGAGGATCTGGTTGGCGCGGATCAGGCCGGCAGCCTCAGGCTGACGGGCGAGGGCCTGGGTGCCGTTGCCGAAGATGATGCCGACGCCGACGCCGGGGCCGATGGCGGCAAGGCCGTAACCGATGGAACCGATGTTGCCTTCGACAGCGGCGAGGGTCTCAAGGGCAGCCATGCTGTTTCTTCCTTCTCTTTCAAGGACCGGCGGGGGTTGACCACCGGACGTTCTGGGGGCTTGGGGGCGGTACGGCTCAGTGCTGCTCGGCCATCGCGCCCTGGAGGTACGAGCAGGCCAGCAGCACGAAGACGTACGCCTGGACGGCCTGCACGAAAAGCTCGAAGAGGATCATGACCATGGTCATGACGAACGAGACGCCGGCGGCCGGGATCATCCAGCTGTTCAGCAGGTACCAGGAGGCGACCGTGAACATGACCAGCATCAGGTGGCCGGCGAACATGTTGGCGAAGAGCCGGACCGCGTGCGTGAACGGCCGGACCAGCAGGTTCGAGAAGAACTCGATGACCATCACGAGCGGCAGAACCGCGCCCAGCGACTTGTCGTAGCCGGTGATGTTCTTGAAGAACCCGACGAAGCCATGACGCTTGAACGTCACCGAGACCCACATGATCCAGACGATCGCGGCGAGCACCATCGGGAAGGCGATGATCGACGACACCGGGAACTGGGCCAGCGGGATCACGGACCAGATGTTCATGATCCAGATGAAGAAGAACAGCGAGACCATGAACGGGACGTACTTCTCGCCCTCGCGCTTGCCGAGCGTCTCGTAGACGATGCCCCGGCGCACGAAGTCGTAGCCGGCCTCGCCGACCATCTGGAGCTTGCCCGGGATCACCTTGGCCTTGCCAAAGGCTGCCCAGAAGAAGCTGATCACCAGAAGTGTGGTGAGCAGCGCGAGCAGCATCACCTTGTTGAACTCGAACCCTCCGACCGTGGCGATCGGCTTGAAGAGGAACGAGTGCAGGCCCGGAGCCGGGAAGCCACACCCGTTGTCGGACATGATCCGACAACTCCAGTCAAAGGCGAGCTGGGTCTGGTCAGCACTCACCACGGGCTCCTTCGGCGTGACGCATGGGTACGGCAACCTCGTTGTGTCGGCGCGGCATGCAGCCGCGGATCGGCACCGGACTGGTGTTTCGGATGTGAGGGCGGCTGGGGGGCTTCGAGCCTCGCGATTGAGCAGGCGTCAGCTCGGATGCCCGCGCCCGCGATGCCGCAGTTGGCACCGGACGATAGCAGGAACTCTCAAGCGCCCTTATCCCGGCCCTACCTCTCACGACGAGTGCCCTGACTTCTCGGGTTTGTCACCCGAATCGGGTTCGACGTAGAGGATCTTGGCCTTCATGTGGGCACGCGTCTGCGCGGCGATCCACACGAGCGTGCCCACGAGGAGCGTGATCGCGAAGGCCCGGGGGTTGAACAGCGTGGTGTCCTTGAAGACGGACAGGAAGATGAACAGCAGCAGGATCTGCGCCGCGTACAGCATCAGCCCCATCATCTGGAACAGATGCGGAAGCGATTTGGCAGTGCGCTGGAGTACGTAGAACCCGAGCCCCATGAACAGGATCACGAGCACCGTCGCGACCGCGGCTCCCACCGCCCCTTCGCCGCCGGCGACCACACCGCTGACGACAGCAGCGACAGCTCCGGCGGCGGCTGTGGGCACAGCAGCCTGGAGCAGGGTCCGGACGTCATTGGACGGCATGGCGGCAACTCCGCTTTCACGGTGGGGGAAGGGGTGTCGTCATGGACGAGCGTAGTCCCGGCCTGAGAGTGACTCTCACGCCAATGGACCGTCGCACTACGGCCCTTCGGCTCTACCCGGGGTTCTCGTGAACCGTATCACAAACTATTTGATGAGGTCTTTACCTGGTTGGTGTGCTCGCTGTCACACATGAGAGTGAGAGTGCGCGTCTGTGCAAAAACCCCACCCAGTTGTCTGGTATTGGGGCGCTTTGAGACCCCAACCCACTCCCACGACTTGGCAATGCTCTAGTCAGATTCTTACCTTGCCGCGTCAGCGCGACGTTCCGGCTTTCCGCCGGTCCAGGAAGCGCGAACGGGCGCCGAGGGCGGTCGCCCCGTTGACACCGGATACGCCGGAGACACCCGCGGTGACCGGAGTGCGCTCCTCCTCTTCCGCCGACTCCACGGCCGCGGCGGCCGGTTCGGTGACCGCCGCCGCGGATTCCGCAACGGCCCTGCGACGGCGGTACCGCGGCGGCACGACGGCCTGCGCCCACATCGGGGCACGCGGCGTGAAGCGCGGCAGCAGCAGCAGGAGCAGGCCGATCGCGGAGAGGAACACCACGCTCAGGACGATCCACATGGACGCGGAGTTCACGGAGTACGCGAGCGCGCCGAAGGCGATCAGCGCCGACCAGAAGTACATGATCAGCACCGCGCGGCTGTGCGAGTGCCCGATCTCCAGGAGCCGGTGGTGCAGATGCCCGCGGTCGGCGGCGAACGGCGACTGGCCGCGCCAGGTGCGGCGCACGATCGCCAGGACCAGGTCGGCCGCCGGGATCGCGATGATGGTCAGCGGCAGCAGCAGCGGGATGTAGACCGGCACCGTCTGGTGCACGGCCGCCTTCTCGGACCCGGCGAACAGCTTCAGCGCGTCCGGGTCGACCTGTCCGGTGATGGAGATCGCTCCCGCGGCCAGCACCAGGCCGATCAGCATCGAGCCGGAGTCGCCCATGAAGATCCGCGCGGGGTGCATGTTGTGCGGCAGGAAGCCCAGGCACATGCCCATCAGGATCGCCGAGAACAGCGTGGCCGGGGCGGCGGCCTCGATGCCGTACGACACCCAGACGCGGTAGGCGTAGAGGAAGAACGCCGCCGACGCGATGCACACCATGCCCGCCGCGAGGCCGTCGAGGCCGTCGACGAAGTTGACCGCGTTGATCGTGATGACGACCAGCGCCACCGTCAGCAGGGTGCCCTGCCACTGGGTCAGCGCGACATTGCCCACCGTCGGGATCGGCAGCCACAGGATCGTCAGACCCTGCATGACCATGACGCCGGCGGCGATCATCTGGCCGCCCAGCTTGATCAGGGCGTCGATCTCGAACTTGTCGTCCAGGACACCGATCAGCCAGATCAGCGCGGCGCCGCTGAGCAGCGCCCTGGGCTCGTTCGACTTGTCGAAGACCTCACTGAGGTTGGTCAGGTGGTCGGCGACCAGCAGACCCGCGCACAGGCCGAAGAACATGGCGATACCGCCGAGCCGCGGAGTCGGTTCCCGGTGCACGTCACGGGCCCTGATCTCCGGCATCGCCCCGGCCACGATCGCGAACTTCCGTACCGGCCCTGTCAGCAGATACGTCACCGCGGCCGTGACGCAGAGCGTCAGCAGGTATTCACGCACGGGCTTCCCCACAGGTCTCGCTGGCCATCTCAGCCCCACACCCTAGCGATCGACGCATATGGATGGGGACTTTCGGGTAGCGACGATGGTTGCACGAGTGGCTGTGCACCTCGGAGCGCCTACCCCCGCTCAGGCCGGATACGGCGGAAATCCCCCGACCAGATCCCGGACTTCTTCACGTGCCTTCTGCGCCTCGGCCTCACCTCTGAGCACCCCCGCGAGCAGTACGGCGATCCGCGCCATCTCCGCCTCCCCCATGCCCTGGGTGGTCACGGCCGCCGTTCCCAGGCGCAGGCCGCGGGCGTCCGCGTGCGGCAGCGCACAGCAGTCGAGCACCAGGCCGGCCGCCGCGAGCCGCCCTCGCGCGGTCCGTCCGTCGACGCCGAGCGGTGCCGGGTCGGCGGTGACCAGATGGGTGTCGGTCCCGCCGGTGGTGACGACGAGCCCCTCGGCGGCCAGCCCCGCCGCGAGAACCCTCGCATTGGCGACCACCTGATGGGCGTACGCCGTGAAGGCCGGTGTTGCCGCCTCGCCGAACGCGACGGCCTTGGCGGCGATGGTGTGCATCTGCGCGCCGCCCTGCGTGAACGGGAAGACCGCCCGGTCGACCCGCTCGGCCAGGTCGGCGCCGCACAGGATCATGCCGCCGCGGGGTCCGCGCAGCACCTTGTGCGTGGTGGCGCAGACGACGTCGGCGTACGGCACCGGGCTGGGCGCCGCTCCCCCGGCGACGAGCCCGATGGGGTGGGCGGCGTCGGCGATGAGATACGCCCCGACCTCGTCGGCGACCTCGCGGAAGAAGGCGTAGTCGATGTGCCGGGGGTAGGCGATGGAGCCGCACACGATGGCCTTGGGCCGGTGCTGACGGGCGAGCGCGCGCATCTGGTCGTACCGGATGAGCCCGGTCTCCTCGTCGACCCCGTACGCCACGAAGTCGAACCAGCGGCCGGAGAAGTTGGCGGGCGAGCCGTGGGTGAGGTGACCGCCGTAGGGCAGGCCGAGGGCGAGGACGGTGTCACCGGGGCGCAGGAGCGCGGCGTAGGCGGCCAGCACGGCCGACGACCCCGAATGGGCCTGCACATTGGCGTGCTCGGCGCCGAAGAGGGCCTTGGCGCGGTCCACGGCGATCCGCTCGGCGACATCGACGATCTCGCAGCCGCCGTGGTGCCGGGCGCCGGGGTATCCCTCGGCGTACTTGTTCGCCAGCGGCGACCCCAGCGCGGCCAGCACGGCGGGCGAGCTGAAGTTCTCTGCGGCGATCAACTGCAACGACGTCGACTGCCGCTCCAGTTCGCCGAGCAGGATCTCGGCCAGCTCGGGATCCTGCCGCCGCAGGATGTCGGCGGTCTCGGGGGCATGGGTGACCGACATGGTGGACTCCGGGGCGTCGACGATGACGTACGTCCAATGTAGGCCCGGGACCCGTGGGGTGCTCGGTCATCACGTCCTGGCGGCTACTCCGGTGAGCGCGGTCACCACAGGATCCACCGCTTGATGTATCTCGTCCCCGATCGACCGGAAGAACGGCAGCGGTGCCCCATAGGGGTCGTACACCTCGTCCGCCTCTGCTGTCGGGGCCAGGAGCCACCCGCGTAGAGCCGCTGCGGCGCGGACCAGGGCGCGGGCGCGGGCGACGACGCCGTGCTCCAGAGGTGGCAGCGTTGTCGGGTCTATCGCGCGGACCAGGCGGGTGAACTCCTTCAGGGTGAAGGTGCGCAGGCCCGCCGAGTGGCCCATCGAGATGACCTGCTGACGGTGGTCGCGGGTGGCGGTGAGGACCAGGTCGGCCATGATGACGTGCTCGTCGAGGAGTTCGCGGCCCACGAAGCCCGTGGCGTCCGCGCCGAAGTCGGCCAGGACCGTCTCCGCGTTGGTCTCCATGGGCGCGCCCTCATGGCCCCAGGTCCCGGCGCTCTCCACGACGAGCCCGCCCCACAGCGGGTCGCCGAGCCGGTCCGCGAGGGCATGCCGGGTCAGCCGCTCGGTGATCGGCGAGCGGCACACGTTGCCGGTGCTGACGTGGAGGATGCGGAAGGTGTCGCGCGGGAGCCCTGTGAAGGTCCGCGTCTCTTCCATGTCCCATATGCCACGCCCCGCGTCAGGGGCCGTCAATTCGCCACCTCGAGGTCGGGTACGACCTTCCTGAGCTCCTCCGCGGAGATCGCGCCCGCACGCAGCAGCAGCGGCACCTCACGGGTGACGTCGACGATCGAGGAGGGGACGTTGCCCGGGGTCGGACCGCCGTCGAGGTACACGGAGACCGAGTCGCCGAGCATCTCCTGGGCCGCGTCACAGTCCTCCGGCGCCGGGTGGCCCGTCAGGTTCGCCGAGGAGACCGCCATCGGGCCGACCTCTGTCAGCAGCTCGATCGCCACGGGGTGAAGGGGCATCCGGACGGCGACCGTGCCCCGCGTGTCCCCCAGGTCCCACTGGAGCGACGGCTGGTGCTTGGCGACGAGCGTCAGCGCGCCCGGCCAGAACGCGTCGACGAGCTCCCAGGCCAGCTCGGAGAAGTCCGTGACGAGGCCGTGCAGGGTGTTCGGGGAGCCGATGAGGACGGGCGTGGGCATGTTGCGGCCCCGCCCCTTGGCCTCCAGCAGGTCGTGCACCGCTTCCGAGGAGAACGCGTCGGCGCCGATGCCGTACACCGTGTCGGTCGGGAGGACCACCAGCTCGCCACGGCGGACGGCGGACGCGGCTTCGCGCAGACCGGTCGAGCGGTCGGTCGCGTCGTTGGTGTCGTATCGCCGTGCCATTTAGCGGGCCTCCTCGTACACGTACTGCTCTGAAGAATGCGGGGTGTGGCTCACGGCATCGCCTTGCGGGCCGTCGCGAACCGGGGGCGGTTGTTGAGGTCCGGGTGGTCGGCCGCGTCGGCCCAGCCCCGCTCCTCGGTGAAGATCCACGGCACCTGGCCGCCCTGGGTGTCGGCGTGTTCGATGACGACGACGCCACCCGGGCGCAGGAGCCGGTGTGCGGTGCGTTCGATGCCGCGGATGAGGTCGAGGCCGTCCTCCCCCGAGAACAGGGCGAGTTCGGGATCGTAGTCCCGGGCCTCGGGAGCGACGTACTCCCACTCGGTCAGCGGGATGTAGGGCGGGTTGGAGATGACCAGGTCGACCTGGCCATCGAGGTCGGGGAAGGCGTCCAGGGCGTTGCCCTGGCGCAGGTCGACCCGCGACCCCTCGACGTTCTTACGGGTCCACGCGAGCGCGTCCTCGGACAGCTCCACGGCGTGCACGCGGGAGCGCGGGACCTCCTGGGCGAGGGCGAGCGCGATGGCGCCGGAGCCGGTGCACAGGTCGACGATGCAGGGCTCGACGACGTCCATGGCGCGTACGGCGTCTATCGCCCACCCGACGACGGACTCGGTCTCCGGACGGGGCACGAAGACGCCCGGGCCAACCTGGAGCTCCAGGTACCGGAAGAAAGCCCGCCCGGTGATGTGCTGGAGCGGCTCGCGCTGCTCACGGCGGGCGATGACCTCCCAGTACCGGGCGTCGAAGTCCGCGTCCTTCACGGAGTGCAGCGCGCCCCGCTTCACGCCGTGCACGAACGCGGCGAGCTCCTCCGCGTCGTTGCGCGGCGAGGGCACGCCGGCGTCGGCCAGCCGCTGGGTGGCCTGGGCCACCTCTGCGAGCAGCAGGTTCACGCAAGTCCTCCGTGTCGTACTCGGTCGTGCGGACGTGCCTCTTCCGCGGCCTTCAGGCAGCTGCCAGCTTCGCCGCCGAGTCCGCGTCGACGCAGGCCTGGATCATCGCGTCGAGGTCGCCGTCCAGGACCTGGTCCAGGTTGTACGCCTTGAAGCCGACGCGGTGGTCAGAGATGCGGTTCTCCGGGAAGTTGTACGTGCGGATCTTCTCGGAGCGGTCGACGGTACGGACCTGGCTGCGGCGGGCGTCGGCGGCATTCTTCTCCGCCTCCTCCTGCGCCGCGGCGAGCAGCCTGGAGCGCAGGATACGCAGTGCCTGCTCCTTGTTCTGCAGCTGGCTCTTCTCGTTCTGGCAGGAGGCGACAACTCCGGTGGGAATGTGCGTGATGCGCACGGCGGAGTCGGTCGTGTTGACGGACTGGCCGCCGGGTCCCGAGGAGCGGTACACGTCGATGCGGAGGTCGTTCGGGTTGATCTCGACGTCGACCTCCTCGGCCTCGGGGGTCACCAGGACACCGGCCGCGGAGGTGTGGATACGGCCCTGGGACTCGGTCGCCGGCACCCGCTGCACGCGGTGCACACCGCCCTCGTACTTCAGCCGGGCCCAGACGCCCTGCCCGGGCTCGGTGGCACCCTGGCCGCCCTTGGTCTTCACGGCGACCTGGACGTCCTTGTAGCCGCCCAGCTCGGACTCGGTGGCGTCGATGATCTCGGTCTTCCAGCCGACGCGCTCGGCGTAGCGGAGGTACATGCGCAGGAGGTCACCGGCGAACAGGGCCGACTCGTCGCCGCCCGCGCCCGCCTTGATCTCGAGGATGACGTCCTTGTCGTCGCTGGGGTCGCGCGGTACGAGGAGCAGACGCAGCTTCTCCGTGAGCTCCTCGCGGGACTTCTCCAGCTCCTTGACCTCGGCGATGAAGTCGGGGTCGTCGGCGGCGAACTCCTTGGCCGTCTCGATGTCGTCGCCGGTCTGCTTCCAGGAGCGGTACGTGGCGACGATCGGGGTGAGCTCGGCGTAGCGCTTGTTCAGCTTGCGCGCGTTGGCCTGGTCGGCGTGGACCGACGGGTCGGCGAGCTTCGTCTCCAGGTCGGCGTGCTCACCGACGAGTTCCTCGACGGCCTCGAACATCTCAGGGCTCCTGTACTGCGGATGAAGGGGGAAGGCGGGCGACCAAAAACGCCGGTCCCGGCGCACTCCGAGGAGTGCGGCGTGGACCGGCGCTGGTGGCTCGCTACTTCTTGGCAGCAGCCTTGCCGAAGCGGGCCTCGAAGCGGGCCACACGGCCACCGGTGTCGAGGATCTTCTGCTTGCCCGTGTAGAACGGGTGGCACTCGGAGCAGACCTCGGCGCGGACGGTGCCGCTCGCGATCGTGCTACGGGTGGTGAACGACGCGCCACAGGTGCAGCTGACCTGCGTCTCGACGTACTCGGGGTGGATGTCGCGCTTCAAGGTGTCTCCTAGTTTCGGGAGGGCACCGGGTCGCCGTCCGCGGGCTGCGGGGGCGTGAACCGGGGCCGACGTACCAGTCTGCCAGGACTGGCCGCATCCCCCAAAACGAGGGGTGGCCGTGATCTATTCCCGGCGGGCGGGGCGCGGCTCTAGGAGGCGCTGACGACGCCGTCGGCCTGGCCGGTGGCCGTTCCCTCGGTGGCCGACTTCGGGATCGCCCGGTCGTTCTCCAGGGCCTTCCAGACCAGCTTCGCCTTGGCCTCGTCCACCAGCACCCGGTTGCCGTCCTGCGGGTCGTACTGGACCGGCATGGTGACCATGGTCATGTTCTTGGAGCCGATGCCCTTGAGGCCGCCCGCGAAGGACATGAGCTTGTTGACGGAGCCGAGGTCGGAGTCGGTGGTCACGGCCTTGGTGGCGGTGTTGGCGAGGTTGTAGAGCTTCTTCGGGCTGTCGAAGAGGTCGACGCTCTTGATCTGGTCGATCAGGGCCTTCATGAACGCCTGCTGGAGCTGGATGCGCCCGAGGTCGGAGCCGTCGCCGACGCCGTGCCGGGTGCGGACCAGGCCGAGGGCCTGCTTGCCGGTGAGCGTGTGCGTGCCGGCCTTCAGGTTCAGGTGGCTCTCGGAGTCGCTGATGCTCTTCGTGGTGGTGACCTTGACGCCGCCGAGCTCGTCGATGAGCTTCTGGAAGCCGGAGAAGTCGACCTCCAGGTAGTGGTCCATGCGGATGCCGGAGAGCGACTCGACGGTCTTCACGGCGCAGGAGGCGCCACCGGTGGAGTACGCGGAGTTGAACATCACGCCGCTCGCGGCGTCGTGCACGGTGCCGTCGGAGTCGGTGCACTCGGGCCGGTCGACGAGGGTGTCGCGGGGTATGGAGACCACGCTGGCCTTCTTGTGGCCCTCGTAGACGTGCACGATCATCGCCGTGTCGGAGCGGGCGCTGCCGTCGTCGGCGCCGCCGCCCAGCTTCTTGTTGGAACCGGAACGGGTGTCGGAGCCCAGGACCAGGATGTTCTCGGAGCCGTTGTCGACCTTCGTGGGCCGGTCGGTGCCGAGGGCCTGGTCGATGTCGACGCTCTTGAGGTTGTTGTTGAGCTTGAAGTACAGGTAGCCGGCGCCCGTGCCGCCCAGCACGACGATGCCCGCGGCGGTCCAGGCCGCGATCAGCAGGCCCTTGCGCTTGCCGCTGGTCCTGCGGCGACGGCCCTTGGCGCGGTGGCGTGGGCCCGTGGTGCCGGGTTCCTCGGGTATGCCGGGTTCCGGCGTGCTCTCGGCGGACATGTGCTCCTCGTTCTCGTCCGGTCTCGGTTACCCCCTGCTTTCAGGGTCAGACGTGGTCGTAACGACCCGAACCTCACCATGGTCGCCCCGTCCGGTCAGACGGGTAAACCGGAGAAAGGGTTGCACAACGCACTGTGCCCACCCTGTGGAAGGGTGGGCACAGTGCGTAGTCGCCGAACGCGGGCGTACCGCGCTCATCTGCTATTTCATCCGAAGATGTCGTACTGCTTGAAATCGGTACCGACCGAGATCCTTGTGGCGAAGATCTCGCTCGTGGCCTTGCCGGTGCCCTTGTACAGGTACAGGGTGCCGCCGGGCGTACGGGCCAGGAAGTCGGCCTTGCCGTCGCCGTTGACGTCACCGATGGCGTCGAAGGCGTTGTACGTCGAGTTGCTCCAGGTGCGGACCTTCACACGGGCGGAGAAGGGGCTGGAGGCCTTTCCGGTGCCCTTGTACAGGTAGAGGGCGCCGGTGCTCTTGTTGCGCGCGAGCAGGTCGGCCTTGCCGTCACCGTTGAAGTCGCCCTTGCCGCGGACCATGTTGTACGCGTTCCAGCCCGAGCCCGAGCCGATCTGCACACGGGCCGAGAAGGTGCCGTTGCCCTTGCCGGGGTAGAGCCACGCCTTGCCCGCGGAGTCCACGGAGACCAGGTCGGGCTTGTAGTCGCCGGTCAGGTCACCCGGGGTGATGATGCGGGTGCGGGTCTTCCAGTTGTCGAAGATCTTCTTCTCGGTCCAGTCCTCCAGGGACCACGAGTAGTACAGCCGGTAGACGTCCCCGGTGGAGCTCTGCCGGTAGATCAGGTCCTGGACGCTGTCCCGGTCGAGGTCGGTCTGCGTGACGAGGTTGACGCCGCCCCAGTTGCCCAGGTCCTGACGGGCGCCGAACGAGGTGCCCTTGGAGTTCTTCTGGTAGGCGATCTGCGTGGACGACTTGCGCACGAACAGGTCGGCCTTGGCGTCGGTGTAGCTCATGTTGGCGTCGTCGACCTGCGCGTAGGCGGCGCCGAGGTACGTCTTGACCTTCGAGAAGACGCTGTAGGCGCCCTTCTCGACGCAGTCCACGACACCCCAGGAGACGACACCGACGATCCGGCCGTTCACGACGAGCGGGCCACCGGAGTCGCCGTTGCACGCCGACGTCGTACCGGTGTCGCTGCCGCTGGCGGGCTTGCCGGCGCAGACCATGTGGCCCTTGACGAAGTCGGAGCCGTAGTAGCCGGCGCAGGTGCTGTCCGACTGGATCGGCAGCGTGGCCGTCTTCAGGGTCTCGGAGACGTCCTGGGTGGTGGAGCTGGTGCGGCCCCAGCCGTAGACCTTGGCGTTGGTGCCTGCGGTGTACGACGCGGTGTCCGTGGACGTCGTCATACGGATCGGCGTCGACTTGGTCGGGGTCGCCAGGGTGAGGACGGCGATGTCGTTGTCGATGGTCCGCGAGCTGTACGACGGGTGGGTCCACTGACGGACCACACCGGAGACCGCGCCGGTGGTGTTGCCCGCGTCGTCGGGCAGCTTCGTGGCGCCGGTCACGATCACGCCGTACTTGGCCCAGTCGTAGCCCTTGGCGCAGTGCGCGGCGGTGAGGATCTTCGTCGGCGAGACGACGGTGCCGCCGCAGAAGAAGCCGGTGTCGGTGGTGTCGTCGTAGTACCAGAGCTGGGCCATCCACGGCGCCGAGGTGATCGTCGTGGTGGAGCCGCCGATGATCTTCGCGTCGACGGTGCCGCTGCTCGAACTCAGCGACGACTTGCTGGTGTTCTCCCCCGCGGTGTCGTCACCGGCGACCGCGCCGGCGATCCGCTTCTCCAACTCGGCCTGTGACACCGTGCTGATCGCGGGCTTGACCGTCGGCTTCGGAAGCGCGGTCGCGGCACCGGCCGACGTGGACATCAGCGCGGCGGCGACGGCTGCGGCGACACCGGCCGCACCGACGGGCAGGGCGATCCGTATCCGGCGTCTGTGCCGACCGCCCCCGGACATGGCTGTACCCATGCAAGTCCCCCCTAGGGATCAGAAGTTCACGGGTCGAAAAAGTGACCGAAGAGCGCGATCGTACACCGAGCCACTGACAGCAAAGAGGGCCACCCTTGCAACAAGGGTGGCCCTCCGTATCAAGACTGACGTCAGTCGCCGTTACCCGGCATCGGCGTCGTCTTCTGGATCTGCAGCAGGAACTCGCCGTTCGACTTCGTCTGCTTCATCTTGTCGAGGAGCAGTTCGATCGCCTGCTGGGAGTCGAGCGCGTGCAGCACCCGGCGCAGCTTCCAGGTGATGGCGAGCTCGTCGCTGCCGAGCAGGATCTCTTCCTTACGGGTGCCGGACGCGTCCACGTCCACCGCCGGGAAGATGCGCTTGTCGGCGAGCTTGCGGTCGAGCTTGAGCTCGGCGTTGCCGGTGCCCTTGAACTCCTCGAAGATGACCTCGTCCATGCGGGACCCGGTGTCCACCAGGGCGGTGGCGAGGATGGTCAGCGAACCGCCGTCCTCGATGTTGCGGGCCGCGCCGAAGAAGCGCTTCGGGGGGTACAGGGCGGTCGAGTCGACACCACCGGACAGGATGCGGCCGGAGGCCGGGGCGGCGAGGTTGTACGCACGGCCCAGACGCGTGATCGAGTCGAGCAGGACGACGACGTCGTGACCCAGCTCCACCAGGCGCTTGGCGCGCTCGATGGCCAGCTCGGCGACCGTGGTGTGGTCCTCGGCCGGGCGGTCGAAGGTCGAGGAGATGACCTCGCCCTTGACCGACCGCTGCATGTCGGTGACCTCTTCCGGACGCTCGTCGACCAGGACGACCATCAGGTGGCACTCGGGGTTGTTGTGCGTGATCGCGTTGGCGATGGCCTGCATGATCATGGTCTTGCCGGTCTTCGGCGGGGCCACGATCAGACCGCGCTGGCCCTTACCGATCGGCGCGACGAGGTCGATGATGCGGGTGGTGAGGATGCCCGGGTCCGTCTCCAGCCGGAGGCGGTCCTGCGGGTACAGCGGCGTCAGCTTGTTGAACTCCGGCCGCCCGCGCCCGGATTCGGGCGCCATGCCGTTGACGGAGTCGAGACGCACGAGCGCGTTGAACTTCTCGCGACGCTCGCCGTCCTTGGGCTGACGGACCGCACCCGTGATGTGGTCGCCCTTGCGCAGGCCGTTCTTGCGGACCTGGGCGAGGGAGACGTACACGTCGTTGGGGCCCGGGAGGTAACCCGACGTACGGATGAAGGCGTAGTTGTCGAGGATGTCCAGGATGCCCGCGACGGGGATCAGGACGTCGTCGTCGGCGACCTGCGGCTCGGCGGTGCCGCCGATCTCGTCACGGCCTCGACGGCCACGACGGTCCCGGTAACGGCCGCGACGGCCACGGCGGCCGTCCCCGAAGTCGTCGTCGTCCTGCGGGCCGGCATTGCGGTCCTGACGGCCGCCGCCCTGCTGCTGTCCCTGCTGCTGGCCGCGCTGGCCGCCCTGCTGGTCGTCGCCCTTGCCGCGGCGGTCGCGGTCCCGGCCGCCCCGCTCACGGTCACCGCGGTCGGCACGGTCGGTGCGGTCGCCGCGGTCCCGGCGGTCGCGACGGCCCTGACGGCCGTCCGCGTCACCGGCGTCGCCCTGCGGCTGCGCGGGCGTCTCGGCCTTGGGCTCGCTCTTCGCCTCGGCCACCACCGTCTCGGGGCTGCCTGCGTCGGCCGTGGCACGGCGACGACGGCGCTCCGCGGGAGCGGCATCCTCTCCCCCACGCTCGGCTTCTCCCCCACGCTCGGCTGCGCTCGCGCGGGAGGTACCCCCATCGCGGGAGGGGCCCCCAGCGGGCTGGCCGGGGATCTCGATCTGCTGCTGGGCCACGGCCTTCTCAGCGGGGGCCTCGGCCGCCTTCTCCGCCTTCTTCTCGGCGGCGTCGCCGGTACGGGCCTTGGAGGTGGCGCGGCGCTTGGGCTTGGTCTCGGCGGCGTCGCCCGCGGGGGCGGACGCGGCCTTCGCCGGGGCGGCACCACCGCCGGCCTGCGCCTCCTTGATGACCTCGATCAGCTGGCTCTTGCGCATACGCGCGGTGCCCCTGATGCCGAGGCCGGATGCGACCTGCTGCAGCTCGGCCAGCACCATGCCCTCGAGGCCGGTACCGCGGCGCCGCCGGGAGCCGGCACCGCTGGCAGGCGCGGAGGCGTCCGTGGCGGGCGCGGCAGCGGTCTCCTCGACACGTGCGCCCATCAGATCGGTGGTGTCGCTCACGAAGGGTCCTTCCCTGGAGCGGACGTCGGCCTGTCTGGCTCGGCGACCGTTTGTGCTGTCCGACGGCGATCCCATTTTTGTGGACCGTGCCGGGGCGGTGGTCCGCCTGGACGGCGGAAGAAATATCTGGTGATGGCGCTTCCCAAAGCACTGACACCGACTGTCTGTGTCACGTGGCTCGGTCGCACCGGTTCCGGAGCGTGCCCGGCAAGTCGCTCAGTGCTCGCGTACGAGATACAGCCCACGTACGTCGTACGAAACACAGTGCGGCTTGGGAGGCTCCCGGAAGAATGTCTGTCCCGGACGGGGACGTGAAGCACCTCGCCATGGTGGGGTCGGGTGCAGACTTGAGGTTAACACTACCGGATCCAACAAACATTCCCCCTCTCCAAATCCGGCTCGCCGCCGGTTTTCAGATGTCGCTGTCAGATGTCACTGGTGGAAGCGAGCGGCAGCACACACGCTCCCTGAGCATCGAGTTCGAGCCGGTTGGCGGCCCAGCCCTCGCCTGCCAGATGGGCCACCTTGTCCGCGCTGTCCTCGTCGACCAGCGCGAGAACGGTGGGCCCCGCTCCGGAAATCACGGCCGGAACTCCGTCCGCCCTCAAGCGCTCCACGAGCGCGGCACTCTCCGGCATGGCCGGAGCCCGGTATTCCTGGTGCAGCCGGTCCTCGGTCGCGGGCAGCAGCAGCTCGGGGCGCCGGGTGAGGGCCTCGACGAGCAGTGCGGCGCGGCCCGCGTTGGCGGCGGCGTCGACGTGCGGCACGGTGCGCGGCAGCAGTCCGCGCGCGGTCTCGGTGAGCACCGGCTTCCCGGGCACGAAAACCACCGGAACGATGGAACGGTCGGGCTCCATCCTGATCGCCCGGGCGGCGCCGGCCTCCATCCAGGAGAGCGTGAAACCGCCGAGCAGACACGCCGCGACATTGTCGGGGTGGCCCTCGATCTCGGTCGCGAGCTCCAGGAGCGCGGTGTCGTCGAGCCTGGACTCGCCGCCTATGGTCACGGCACGCGCGGCGACGATGCCCGCGCAGATGGCGGCCGAGGAGGAGCCGAGGCCACGGCCGTGCGGGATGCGGTTGGCGCACACGATCTCGAGGCCGCGCGGCTGTCCGCCGAGCAGGTCGAAGGCGGTGCGCAGGGACCGTACGAGCAGGTGCTTCTCGTCGCGCGGGAGGGTCTCGCTGCCCTCACCCGCGATGTCGATGTGCAGCCCGGAGTCGGCCACCCGGACGACGACGTCGTCGTAGAGCCCCAGCGACAGGCCCAGGGCGTCGAAGCCCGGGCCGAGGTTGGCGCTGGTGGCGGGGACGCGCACCCGGACGGCGGCGGCGCGGAACGCTGGACCGGCCATCGCTCGATGACTCTCCTTGAGCTGCGTGATTGTCGAAGACATTCGATACGTACCTGGAAACCCTCGGGTCGCGGAGATGACGCGACACCCGACCATGCGCGGGGGCATATGCGGCGGGCGGATTCAGTACAGCCTATCGAAGGAAGGTTCTGTGGCGACATAGGGCGCACAGGAGGCGCACGATGCGTGTCGTAAGCCCCCCGTGCACCCCCTCTATAGGGTGTCGTCCGGTGCCGCCCCCTGTAGGGATGTCGCTGCGGGCATGTCTCTTATGCGAGGCCGAGGCGCTCGGCCGCCGTCACCGCGTCGACCGGGACGGTGACCGGCTGCGGGGCGCCCGCGACGGCCCAGTCGGGGTCCTTGAGGCCGTTGCCGGTGACGGTGCACACGATCTTCTGGCCCGGGTCGACCAGGCCCTGCTCGGCGGCCTTCAGCAGACCGGCGACGGACGCGGCGGAGGCGGGCTCCACGAAGACACCCTCCTGCGCGGCCAACAGGCGGTAGGCGCGCAGGATCTCACGGTCCGTCACCTCGTCGATGAGGCCGCCGGACTCGTCCCGCGCCGCGAGGGCGTAGTTCCAGGACGCCGGGTTACCGATGCGGATGGCGGTGGCGATCGTCGACGGGTCCTTGACGACCTCGCCGCGCACGATCGGGGCACTGCCGGAGGCCTGGAAGCCCCACATACGGGGGGTCTTCGCGGCGATGCCGTCGGCGGCGTACTCCTTGTAGCCCTTCCAGTACGCGGTGATGTTGCCCGCGTTGCCGACCGGGAGGACGTGGATGTCGGGTGCGTCGCCGAGCATGTCCACGATCTCGAAGGCGGCGGTCTTCTGGCCCTCGATGCGCACGGGGTTGACCGAATTGACCAGCGCCACGGGGTAGTTGTCGCTCAGAGCGCGGGCCAGGGTGAGGCAGTCGTCGAAGTTGCCGTCGACCTGGAGGATCTTCGCGCCGTGGATGAGCGCCTGGCCCATCTTGCCGAGCGCGATCTTCCCCTGCGGGACGAGTACGGCGGAGACCATGCCGGCGCGCACGGCGTACGCCGCGGCGGAGGCCGACGTGTTGCCGGTGGAGGCGCAGATGACGGCCTTCGCGCCCTCCTCCTTGGCCCGGGTGATGGCCATGGTCATGCCGCGGTCCTTGAAGGACCCCGTCGGGTTCGCGCCCTCCACCTTGAGGTGGACCTCGCAGCCCGTGCGCTCGGAGAGCACCTGCGCGGGGACGAGGGGCGTGCCGCCCTCGCGGAGCGTCACGACCGGCGTGCTGTCGGAGACGGGCAGCCGGTCCCGGTACTCCTCGATGATTCCGCGCCACTGGTGGGTCATTGCTGGTTACTCTCCTTCAACCCGCATGATGCTGGCGACACCGCGCACGGTGTCGAGCTTGCGCAACGCCTCGACGGTCCCGGAGAGGGAGGCGTCGGACGCGCGGTGGGTCACGACGACGAGGGACGCCTCGCCGGCGCTGTCTTGTCGCCCTTGCTGGCGCACCGTATCGATGGAAACCCCGTGCTCGGCGAACACGGTCGCGACCTGGGCGAGAACACCCGGTTTGTCGGCGACATCGAGACTGATGTGATACCGCGTGAAGACCTCGCCCATGCCCGAGACGGGCAGGGCCGCGTACGCGGACTCGCCGGGACCGGTCGCACCATTGAGCCGGTTCCGGCAGACGGCGACGAGGTCGCCGAGCACGGCCGAGGCGGTGGGGGCACCACCGGCGCCGGGGCCGTAGAACATGAGCTGACCGGCGGCGTCGGACTCGACGAAGACGGCGTTGTACGCGCCGCGCACGGAGGCCAGCGGGTGGGTCAGCGGGATCATCGCGGGGTGCACGCGCGCGGTGACGGACCCGCCGTCCTCGGCGCGCTCGCAGATGGCGAGCAGCTTGATGGTGCAGCCCATGTTCTTCGCGGAGGCGAAGTCTGCCGCGGTGACCTCGGTCATCCCCTCGCGGTAGACGTCGTCGAGACGCACACGCGTGTGGAAGGCGATACCGGCGAGGATGGCGGCCTTGGCGGCGGCGTCGAAGGCCTCGACGTCGGCGGTCGGGTCGGCCTCGGCGTACCCCAGGGCGGTGGCCTCGTCGAGGGCCTCCTGGTAGCCGGCGCCCGTGGAGTCCATCTTGTCGAGGATGAAGTTGGTCGTGCCGTTGACGATCCCGAGAACCCGGTTCACCTTGTCGCCGGCGAGGGACTCGCGCAGCGGGCGGATCAGCGGGATGGCACCGGCGACGGCGGCCTCGTAGTAGAGGTCCGCGTCGTGGTCCTCGGCAGCGGCGTGCAGGGCCGCGCCGTCCTGGGCGAGGAGCGCCTTGTTGGCGGAGACGACGGAGGCGCCGTGCTCGAAGGCGGTGGTGATGAGGGAGCGGGCGGGCTCGATGCCGCCGATGACCTCGACGACGACGTCGATGTCCCCGCGTTTGACCAGGGCGGTCGCGTCGGTGGTGACGAGCGCGGGGTCGATGCCCTCACGGACCTTGGAGGGCCGTCGCACGGCGACACCGGCGAGCTCGACGGGGGCGCCGATGCGCGCGGCGAGGTCGTCGGCGTGCGTCGTCATGATGCGCGCCACCTCTGAGCCGACAACCCCACAGCCCAGCAGCGCCACCTTCAGCGGACGCGTACGCATCATCCGACCTCGTTTCCTCATACCGTCTACGGTTGGACCAGTCTCACTCACCGGACGGGAGTTTCTACCCTTCGTCCGGATCGTGAGATGTCTATTTCATTTATACGGGGGTGGAAGACAGGAGATCTTCCACCCCTCGGCTTCGGGGCCTACCCGACGTCGAGACGCAGGAGGTCCTCCTCCGTCTCACGGCGGACGATGACCCGGGACGCACCGTCGTTCACCGCGACGACCGGCGGCCGCAGCACATGGTTGTAGTTGCTGGCCATGGACCGGCAGTAGGCACCCGTGGCCGGTACGGCGATGAGGTCACCGGGCGCGATGTCGGCCGGCAGGAACGCGTCCCGCACCACGATGTCCCCGCTCTCGCAGTGCTTGCCGACCACGCGGGTCAGCATCGGCTCCGCGTCCGAGGTCCTGGACACCAGCGCGACGGTGTACTCGGCGTCGTACAGCGCGGTCCGGATGTTGTCGGACATGCCGCCGTCGACGGAGACGTAGGTGCGCAGGCCGTCGAGGGGCTTGGTGGTGCCGACCTCGTAGAGCGTGAAGGCGGTGGGGCCGACGATGGCGCGGCCCGGCTCGACGGAGATACGGGGGGTGCGGAGCTTGGCGGACTCGCACTCACGGGTGACGATCTCGGTGAGCGCCTTGGCGATCTCGTGGGGCTCGCGGGGGTCGTCGTCGGAGGTGTAGGCGATACCGAGGCCACCACCGAGGTCGATCTCGGGAAGCTCCACGCCGTGCTCGTCACGGATGTCCTTCAGCAGCCCGACGACCCGGTGGGCGGCGACCTCGAAGCCGGACATGTCGAAGATCTGCGACCCGATGTGGGAGTGGATGCCGATGAGCTCCAGGCCGTCCAGCTGAAGAGCCCGTCGTACGGCTTCGGCGGCCTGACCGCCGGCGAGCGGGATGCCGAACTTCTGGTCCTCGTGGGCGGTGGCGATGAACTCGTGCGTGTGGGCTTCCACGCCGACGGTGATACGGATCTGGACGCGCTGCCGCTTGCCGAGCTCCTGGGCGATGTGTGCGACGCGGACGATCTCCTGGAAGGAGTCGAGGACGATACGGCCGACGTCCGCGCGGATCGCCCGCTCGATCTCCTCCTTCGACTTGTTGTTGCCGTGGAAGGCGATGCGGTCGGCGGGCATACCGGCCGAGAGGGCGGTGGCGAGCTCGCCGCCGGAGCAGACGTCGAGGTTGAGCCCCTCCTCGTGCAGCCAGCGCACGACGGCGCGGGAGAGGAAGGCCTTGCCGGCGTAGAAGACGTCGGCGTCGTGCCCGAAGGCGGTACGCCATGCTCGCGCCCGGGCACGGAAGTCGGTCTCGTCGATGACGTACGCGGGAGTGCCGTGCTCCTCGGCGAGCTGCGTGGCGGTGATGCCGCCGACGGTGAGGACACCGTCCTCGTTGCGCGTGACCGTCTGTGCCCAGACCTTGGGGTCGAGGGTGTTGAGGTCGGCGGGCGGCGCGGAGTAATGGCCCTCGGGGAGGACGTCGGCGTGACGGGGCCCGGCGGGGTGTGCGGAACGGCTCATGGTCTGTGGCTGGCTCTCTAGATGTGGTCGGGTGCGTCGATGCCGAGCAGGGTCAGGCCGCCGGCCAGCACCGTCCCGGCGGCTTCGGCGAGCGCGAGCCGGGAGCGGTGGGCGACCGAGGGTTTCTCGTCGCCGAGCGGGAGGACCGTGGGGAGGAAGGGGAGGGTCGCGTCGGCGACGGTGACCAGGTGGCGGGCGAGGCGGTCCGGCGTACGGGCCACGGCGGCGGCGCCCAGGATCCGGGGGTGGTCGGCGAGGGCGGCGA
>NZ_JABERD010000082.1 GCF_013044505.1 Streptomyces sp. S3(2020)
TGGCCGGGGTCTGCGGTTCCGGGAACGGGGCGGCACGCACGGGGGCCTTCGGCGCCGGCAGGGGCTCGGCGCTCATCGGCGCGGACGGCTCCGGGAACGGGGCGACGCCGGTCGGGGCCTGCGGTTCCGGGAACGGAGTGACACGCACCGGGGCTTCCGGCGCCGGAGACGAGACGGCATCCATCGGGGCCCTCGGCGCCGGCAGGGGCTCGGTGCTCATCGGGCCGTCCGCATCCGTACGGCCAGCTCGTCCACGGCCCACTGGCGCAGCGGGGCGAGCCCGCCGTCGGTGCAGATGTCGCGCAGCAGGATCAGTGGGGACAGCGCCTGCCGGTCGAGGGCGGCCGAGGCCACCAGGGCGCCGTGGGCCTGGTCCGGCTGTTCGAGGCGCAGGGAGCAGCGGGCGGCCTGGCAGTGGGCGTAGGAGGCGTACGGTGCACCCAGCCCGGCAGCGGTGCGGTACGCCTCGCGCGCCTCGGCGACCCGGCTCTCCCCCATGAGGAAGTCGGCCAGCCGTACATGCGCCTTGGGGTCGAGCGGGTCCCACTCGGTCATCCGCCGGTAGAACCGCTCCGCGCCCTCGATGTCCCCGCGGGCCTTGGCCGAGCGGCCGGAGGTCTCCAGGACGGGGTGAACGTTCTCCAGCGCCAGGAGCCGGGCATCGGCGTCCGCGAGCGCCACGGCCTCCAGGGCGTACTTCTCAGCCAGCTGGAGCTGTCGGTCCACCTCCGCGTGGTCGCCCTCGAAGAACGGTATGAAGGCCACTCCGCGCCAGTAGATGGAGGTGTGCAGCGGTTCCATCTCCGCGTCGGCCCGGTCGGCCACCGCGTCGGCGGCCGCCAGCCAGTGGCGCATGTCGGCCAGTGCCTTCTGCTTCTCGCCCTTGGCGCACAGCACGATCATGTGGGCGGCGGCCCCGTACCGTACGGCCGGATCGAACTCCTCGGTGCGGGCGATGGTCTCCATGACACCGCGGGCCCGCACGAACGCCGCGGCCGCGCCGCGGGCGTCCCCGGCGAGCTGTGCGTCGGCGTTGTGCCGGAAGTAGGCCAGCCGCAGGGCGTCCAGGTCGCGGCCGGTCGCCTCGGCGGGGACGAGGGCCGCGATGGTCCTCCAGAAGCCGAGTTTGGCCAGCGCGGTCACCAGACGGGACCGGTCGCGGGTGGACAGGCCGGACCAGTTCTCGGTCAGGGCGCACAGGTGCTGCCAGCGTGCCGACCTCAGGGGTACGGGCAGGTCGCGGGGGTCGTCCGGGTTGGGCAGGCCGGGCTTCTCGGTCCTCAGCGCCTGCCTCAGCAGTCCGAGCGAGGCGATCTGGTGGACGGGGACGGGCAGGTCCTCCGCGAGGCGGCGGCCGACGTCGGCGGTGCACCGGGCGTGCAGGGGGCCGCCGGGGCTCTCCAGGTCGAAGTAGGAGGCGAGGAGTTCACGTGACCGAGGGGCCGGTTCCGGTTCGAAGGTTCCCCTCGGCGGCTCCTGCATCGGGGGCAGGTGGCCGGCGCTTCCCTTGGTCCGCAGAAACTTCTCCACCGCCGGCTCCTCCGTCGTGGTCCTCTGTCGTCGATCGGGTTACGTTGATCGGTTTCGTTGATCGGGTGCAGTTCATGTTGATCGGGTGCAGTTGATGGGGTGCAGTTGATCGGTGTCGTTGATCAGCCGTCGTGATCCGCCCGAAGTGGGCCACGAAGCGTGATGGCCGCAAAGGGAGTTCGCCCTTTGCGGCCATCGCGAGCCCGCCTGGTCGCCAGGAGGGCAGGTCGCCTGATGTCGGGGATCAGACGGCCGGGGCGTAGTAGGCCACGCCCGAGACCGTGAGACCGAACTCCTCGGCCAGCTCGTCCGTCTCGACCTCGACCTCGGTGATCTGCTCGGCGTTCATGTCTGAACCTCCTGTTGTCGACTGTGGCCCCTGTGGTTTCGGGGACAGGTCAAACGTAGGAGGGGCCTCTCGAAGATCCGCCGAGCATCGCTGGAGACCGCCTTGAGGGACGGTCAGACGGTGGTGACCGGCAGCACGTCGGGGGACAGCGCCGCCGCCCGTGCCGTGGCAGCCGTCATCCGGCGGCGGTGATGGCGGCGGCACAGGACCTCGTAGCCGATCGCTTCCGCCTGGTTGACGTCCCCCACGACCACCTGGGCGCCTTCCACCACCATCTCGCCCCCTATCGTGCGGGCGTTGTGCGTGGCGCGGGCGCCGCACCAGCAGAGGGCCTCGACCTGCAACACCTCTACGCGGTCGGCCAGTTCGACCAGGCGCTGGGAGCCCGGGAACAACTTGGAGCGGAAGTCCGTCGTGATGCCGAAGGCGTAGACGTCCAGGCCCAGGTCGTCGACGACGCGGGCGAGTTGGTCGATCTGCCCGGGCGCCAGGAACTGGGCCTCGTCGGCGATGACGTAGTCCGCGCGACCGCCCTGGGAGAGGTGGTCGACCAGGTAGGCGTACAGGTCCTGGCCGTCCTCGACCTCCACGGCGTCCGTGACCAGGCCGAGGCGGGAGGAGAGTTTGCCCTCGCCCGCGCGGTCGTCCCGGGTGAAGATCACGCCCTGGAGGCCGCGCGCGGAGCGGTTGTGCTCGATCTGGAGAGCCAGGGTCGACTTCCCGCAGTCCATGGTTCCGGAGAAGAACACCAGCTCGGGCATGGGGAGTTGAGCACCTTTCGGCAAGACAGGACGGCGGAGGGAGGCTTCAGGAGCGTACTTCGAGCAGCGGCACCAGCTGCTCCGCAGGGGTCATCGAACCGTGGTTGCCGACCATCGCCGACTCCTTGGGCTCGCGCTCGGACGCGATGATCAGGACGTCGTCGCGCGCGGCCGCGACCACGTCGCCGAGGCGCGCGTACACCCGGTCGTCGACCTGTGGGCCGAACCAGCCCGCCGCGATCGCCTCGTCCCGGGAGGCCACCCAGAACTGCTCGCCGAGCACCTCGCGCCAGCAGGTCAGGACGTCGTGCTCGGCGCCCGGCACCGCGTAGACATGGCGGGCCCGGCCCTCGCCGCCCAGCAGGGCGACCCCGGCACGCAGCTCCCAGTCCTCGTCGAAGTCGATGCGGTGCTGCTCGTCGAAGGGGATGTCGACCATGCCGTGGTCGGCGGTGACGTAGAGCGCGCTGCGCGGCGGGAGCTGTTCCGCGAGGCGCTGCACCAGCCGGTCCACGTGCATGAGCTGGCCGCGCCAGGTGTCGGAGTCGACGCCGAAGCGGTGGCCCGCGCCGTCGAGTTCGGCGTAGTACGTGTAGACGAGCGAGCGGTCACCGGCGGCCAGCTGCTCCGCCGCGAGGTCCATACGGTCCTCGCCCGCCAGCCGGCCGAGGAACTTCCCCCCGCTCAGCGCGACCTTCGTCAGCGGGGTGTTCTCGAAGGTCGGTGAGGACACCTGCGCCGCGTGCACGCCCGCGTCGTGGGCGAGCTGGAAGATCGTGGGGTACGGCTGCCACACGCGCGGCGAGGTCCACGGCTGCCAGCGCAGCTGGTTCATCAGCGCGCCGGTGCCGGGGTCGCGCACGGTGTAGCCGGGCAGTCCGTGGGCGCCCGGGGGCAGGCCGGTGCCGACCGAGGCGAGGGAGGTCGCCGTGGTCGCGGGGTAGCCGGCGGTCAGCGGGCGGCCGGTGCCGCCGCGTGAGCTCGCGAGCAGCGAGGCCAGGAAGGGCGCCTCGTCCGGGTGCGCCTTCAGCTGCTCCCAGCCCAGACCGTCGATCAGGAACACGCAGTTCCGGTCGGCCGGGGTCAGCTCGGTGATCGTGGCGGTCGTGCCGGGTACGTCCATGCCGGCGGCCAGCGTGGGCAGCAGGTCGGCGAGGGAGCCGCTGCCGTACTCGGGCAGCGGGGCGGAGTCGACGGCCAGTGGTTCGGGGTAGGGCTCCCAGGCGGTGGAGTCAGGAAGGGCGGACGCGGAGCGCCCTCCGTCATGGGCGGCGGGGGGAGACGGGTGGGACATCAGCGGGTGACGTCCGCGGTCGCCTCGGAGAGGGACTGGGCGAAGGCGAGGGTCTGGCGGACCGTCTCGGGGCCGTCCCCGGCCTCGCTGACGCGCAGGCTGAGGTCGTCGGCGGTCGAGTTGCCCGTGTAGCCGTGGTCGGCCTCGCAGTTGGGGTCGCCGCAGGCGGCCGGCTCCAGGTCGATCCGGGAGACGGCGCCCCAGCCGATGGTCAGCACGACCTCGCGGGGCAGGGTGCCCGGCTGGTACTGCTCCGGGTTGGCGACCACCCGGCTGAGGACGACGGACGAGATCCGGCCAAGCTTCACGGACTCCGTGGACGTCGTGGCGTACGGCGTCGGGGAGGTGCTGTCTGCGGCCTGTTCGTCGGTGTGGCTGACGATGAAGCGGTTGCCGGTGAGGACGAGCACGGTCACGTGCCGCCGCACCTCGTTCTGGTCGAACGTCGTCTCCTGGTGGACCAGGTACGACCGGATGGCGTCGCCGCCCACGGCGGCCTCCACCGCCTCGGCCACGAGGGCCGGGTAGTAGCCGCTGCGTTCGATCGCCGCTCGCAGCCCCTGGGTCGTCGTACTGGTCTTGGCCATGACCCCCATCCTACGGGGGACCACTGACTGCGAGGCACCGCTCAGAGGTGTTCTCAGTACGCGGGCAGCGTCCGCGGGCCGAGGTCGTCGCGGGCGGGCGGGGGTGCGAGGCGCACGGACGCGCCGAGGACGCTCAGGCCGTGCGGGGCGACGACGACCGGCTCCAGGGTCACCGCGACGACCTCGGGGTGGTCGTCGACGAGGCGGGACACCCTCAGCAGCAGCTCCTCCAGGGCCTCCGTGTCGACCGGCGCCGAGCCTCTCCAGCCGAACAGGAGGGGTGCCGTCCGGATGGAGCGGACCAGAGAGGTCGCCTCGCGGTCGGTGACCGGAATCAGCCGGTGGGCGACATCGCCGAGCAGCTGCGAGGCGGCCCCGGCGAGCCCGAAGGAGAGCACGGCGCCTGCCGCGGGGTCGATGACGGCCCGTACGACGGTGTCCACGCCGCGTGGCGCCATCCGCTGCACGACCGGACGCAGCTCCTCGGGCGCTCCGAACAGCTCGGTCAACTCGGTGTAGGCCCGACGCAGTTGTTCCTCATCGGCGAGATCGAGCCGTACGCCGCCCAGGTCGGCGCGGTGCCTGAGGTGCGGGGCGGTGGCCTTGAGGGCGACGGGGTAGCCGAGGGTGCGGGCGGCCGCGGCCGCGTCGTCGGGGGTGGGTGCGGGCAGGGCCCGGTGGACCTGGACGCCGTACGTGCCGAGGAGCTCGCAGGTCTCGTCGGTGCCGAGGGTCAGGCCCTGCCCGCGCGAGAGGAGTCCCTCGATCAGGTCGGCGGCACCTCGCTCGTCGATGGCCGCGTCGATGGACTCGGGCACCTTGCCGGGCTCGGCGGCGTCGCGTCGCCACTGGGCGTACTTCACGGCTTCGCCGAGGGCGCGGACGGCTCGCTCGGCGGCGGGGTAGGCGGGGATGAGGCGGGAGCAGTTCTGGGGTGTCTCCTGGGGGGCCTTGGCGGCGAGGCGGTCCAGGGCACGGAAGGGGTGGGAGGCGCTCGGCAC
This sequence comes from Streptomyces sp. S3(2020), assembly GCF_013044505.1. Classification (GTDB taxonomy): domain Bacteria; phylum Actinomycetota; class Actinomycetes; order Streptomycetales; family Streptomycetaceae; genus Streptomyces. The sequence goes on from NZ_JABERD010000082.1 coordinate 5,523, forward strand.
GGCGGCCTGCGGTGCCGTGCTGGTCGCGGCGGACAGCGCCTCCGCGAGTCCGCCCAGTTCGACATGGACGACCAGCACCGGCTTGCCCGGCACCTGCTCGGCCGCCGAGCTGAGCGCCTCGGCGAGCGCCGCGTCCCCCGCGGAGCCCTCCCCCACGGCGGGTATCGCGGTCACGATCACGGCGTCGCAGGTGTCGTCCGCCAGCGCGCGCGACAGGGCCCGGTGGAAGTCCGCGGGCGAGGCGGCCGTCGTCAGGTCCAGCGGGGTCAGCGGCCTGAGCCCCTCGGAGAGGCAGGCGTCGTAGGTCAGCAGGCCCAGCGACTCGGAGTTGCCGAGGATCGCCACGCGCGCGCCGCCCGGGAGGGGCTGCCGGGCGAGCAGCAGGCCGGTGTCGACGAGCTCGGTGATCGTGTTGACACGGATCACGCCGGCCTGCCTGAGCAGGGCGGACACCGTCGAGTACGGCAGCCGGGTGGCCCGTACGGCATGTCCCTGGGGGGCGGAGCCGGAGCCCTGGACGACGACCAGCGGCTTGGCGGCCGCGGTGCGGCGGGCGAGGCGGGTGAACTTGCGCGGGTTGCCGATGGACTCCAGGTACATGAGGACGACGTCGGTGTCCGGGTCGTCGTACCAGTACTGGAGGACGTCGTTGCCGGACACGTCCGCGCGGTTGCCGGAGGAGACGAACGTCGACACCCCCGTCACGCCGGTGACGCCGCCCCCGCGCCGGTGCAGCCGGGACAGCAGGGCGATGCCGATGGCGCCGGACTGGGCGAACAGACCGATGCGGCCGGGGCGGGGCGTCTCGTTGGCCAGCGAGGCGTTCAGCCGCACGTCGGGGTTGGTGTTGATGATGCCGAAGGCGTTGGGCCCGATGATCCGCATGCCGTACGCGCGCGCGTGCCGTACGAGTTCGCGCTGCCGTTCGCGTCCCTCGGGGCCGCTCTCGGCGTACCCGGCGGAGATCACCACGAGTCCCTGCACGCCGTGCTCGCCGCATTCGGTGACGACCTGGGGGACGTGCTCTGCGGGCACGGCGACGACCGCGAGGTCGACGGGACCCTCGATGTCACGCACCGAGCGGTACGCGGGAACCCCGTCGAGCCCCTTGTCGGGGAAGTCATCGGGGAAGGCGTGGGCGAAGGCCTTGTTCACGGCGTACAGCCGGCCCGTGAAGCCGGCGTCGCGGATGTTGTCGAGGATGCTGCGGCCCACGCCTCCAGGGGTGCGGCCGACGCCGATCACGGCGACCGAACCGGGCGTCAGCAGCCGCTGCACCGACCTCGCCTCGGCGCGCTGCTCGCGCGCGTACTGCACGGCGAGGGAGCGGTCGGTGGGTTCGAGGTCGAACTCCAGCCGGACGACGCCGTCCTCGAAGCTGCGCTTCTGGGTGTACCCGGCGTCCCGGAACACCTTGATCATCTTGTTGTTGGCGGGCAGCACCTCGGCGGCGAAGCGGCGGATGCCGCGCTCACGGGCGACGGCACCGATGTGTTCGAGGAGGGCGGAGGCGACGCCCCGGCCCTGGTGGGCGTCCTGCACCAGGAAGGCGACCTCGGCCTCGTCGGCCGGTGCGGACGCGGGCATTCCATCGGCGCCGATGCGGTCGTAGCGTACGGTGGCGATGAACTCACCGCCGACCGTGGCGGCGAGTCCCACCCGGTCCACGAAGTCGTGGTGCGTGAAGCGGTGGACGTCCTTGGCGGACAGGCGAGGGTAGGGCGCGAAGAAGCGGTAGTACTTCGACTCGTCCGACACCTGCTCGTAGAAGCTGACCAGGCGCTCGGCGTCATCAACGGTGATGGGGCGGATGCGCGCGGTGCCGCCGTCGCGCAGCACCACGTCGGCTTCCCAGTGCGCGGGGTACTCGTGCCGGTCCGGCGAGGTCTGCATGGGCCCCAGATTACGGCTCGCGTACGACAACAGCGCGAGGCAGTCTGTGGAGAACACAAGAGGATCGCTCAAGGACGGAAGTCGGACCGAGGCCGCGGTCCGACGACTCACCCCGGACGGGACGCAGGACCGATCCGGAGACGCTTCACGTTGTGGGAAACTGGTCTAGACAACCCTGAACACCGAAGGGCAGCATCACATGGCTGAGCGCCGCGTCAACGTCGGCTGGGCCGAGGGCCTCCACGCCCGCCCCGCTTCCATCTTCGTCCGGGCCACCACGGCCTCCGGTATCCCCGTGACGATCGCCAAGGCCGACGGCAACCCCGTCAACGCGGCCTCCATGCTGGCGGTTCTGGGCCTCGGCGCCCAGGGCGGCGAGGAGATCGTCCTCGCCTCCGACGCCGAGGGGGCGGACGCCGCCCTCGACCGACTGGCGAAGCTGGTCTCCGAGGGTCTCGAGGAGCTTCCCGAGACCGTCTGACGTACGTCCGATGCGCGTCAGACGAACGTCTGATGTGCGTCTGATTTACCGGGACCGTCTGATTCACGGCACCACAGAAGGGCTCGTCCGAATTTATCGGGCGAGCCCTTTGCATTTCCCGCTCACGGGCAGCAGAAATAATCCCCCGGGAATTACTGCCTCTTTGTATACGGCCCTCATGTTAATGCCGCAGGCTCTGCATGTTTACGGGATGTTGCGAGTTCCTCACACGCTCCGGCCGATCTCCCGCACCGTTGAACCGGAGCCGGTGCACGGCCGTCGAGCGCTCCGTGTGCAGCGCCGTGACCGCCCGCGCGCGCTCCCCGTCGCCGCGCGCCACCGCGTCGACGATGGCGCCGTGCTCCGCCCAGGACTCGACGGGGTTGGCCGGGGCGTCCACGGCGTACATCCAGGAGATCTTGTGCCGCAACTGGGTCAGCATCGAGGTCAGCGCGGGGCTGCCGGAGGCCTGGGCGAGCGTCTCGTGGAACCAGCCGCCCAGGGACCGCAGGTCATCGCTGTTGCCCCGCCTGGCCCGCTCCTGGCCCAGCCTGACCAGCCCGCGCAGGACCTTCAGATGTGCCTCGGTGCGCCGCTGGGCGGCCCGGGAGGCGCCCAGCGGCTCCAGGAGCATCCGCATCTCCAGCAGGTCGGCGGCCTCCTGCTCGGTGGGTTCGGCCACGCACGCGCCCGCGTGCCGCCGCGTCACCACGAAGCCCTCGGCCTCCAGAGTGCGCAGGGCCTCCCGGACGGGGACACGGGAGACGCCGTAGCGGCGGGCCAGGAGTTCCTCGGTGAGGCGGCTGCCGCGCTCGTAGACACCGGCGACGATGTCGTCCCTGATCGCGGTGCATACCGAATGCGCCGGAATACGCATGACCGACCTCCGCCTTAATCCCCGTGAAACGTCGATGATTGACGTGTGTTCAGTGACTCTATTGCAAAGAGCGGGAATTTCCGATGGCGGACCGGAATCCATGGATATTTTTTGGACAGGAGGGCGACAGAAACGGCGAAACCCCGGCTCGATGAGCCGGGGTTTCAGGAGATCTTGCGGTCCGTCGTCAGACGTTCACGCCATGCGAGCGCAGGTAGGCGACGGGGTCGATGTCCGAGCCGTACTCCGCGGTCGTCCGGGCCTCGAAGTGCAGATGCGGCCCGGTGACATTGCCGGTCGCGCCGGAGAGGCCTATCTGCTGGCCCGGGGTGACCGTCTGGCCCACCGAGACACCGATGGACGACAGGTGCCCGTACTGGGTGTACGTGCCGTCGTTCATCTTGATCACGATGTTGTTGCCGTAGGACCCGCCCCAGCCGGCCTCGACGACCGTGCCGGAGCCGACCGAGCGGACCGAGGTGCCGCTGGCGGCGTGGAAGTCGACGCCGGTGTGGCTGCCGGAGGACCAGACCGCGCCGCCGGCCTTGTAGCCGGTGGAGATGTACGAACCGGCGATCGGGCTGACGAAGGTGTTGAGACGCTTGCGCTCGGCGGCGGCACGCGCGGCGCGCTCCTCGGCCTCGCGCTCCTTCTTGGCCTTGGCGGCGGCCTTCTTGCGCGCCTCCTCCTCGGCCTTCTGCTTCGCTGCCTCGACGGCGGCCTGCTGCTGGGCCTCGGCCTGGGCGTCGATCTGCTCGGCGACCGAGTCGCCGATGGTGATGACCGGGGTGAGTCCGGTCTGCTCGGCCGCGGGCTCCGCGGCGAGAGCCGGAGCGGCGAGGGTGCCGATGACGCCGGTGGTGGCGAGGGCCGCGACACCCGCCGCGCGGGCGGTGCTGCGCTTCATCCGGCTCGGGGCACGGTGCTTCCCGGTGGGGCGCGTGAACGCCATGTAGTGGCTGTTCCTTTCCTTCCCTCTCGCCTACCGGGTTAGCTGACGGGTTCGGAGCAGGAAGGTCTCCTACGGACCCCCTCGCGGCTCGCGCGGGCGTCCGATTCACCCCAGGGACTACATGGGTCCCCGGCTCCCCTGGCTCGCGCCGTACGGGGACTCGGCGATGGCTGTCCGGTGCCGCGGGCGCGGCGCACTGCGTGACGAACAGCCCGGATGACGCTAAGCGGGGCGACTTTCAATCCCCAAACGGATCAAGCCTTTTGTAGCGCATGCCACAGGGCAGACAGGCAACCTCTCCCCTAATTCGGACATTAAGGGGCCCTGGTGACGCATCAGTCACCAGGGCCCCTTCACGCGCGTGCTGCTACTCGGCGGACACGACGGTCACTTCGCCGATTCCGAGAGCCTCCACGGGCTCCTTGATGGCGGACGCGTCGCCGACCAGGATCGTCACCAGCCGGTCCACCGGGAAGGCGTTGACGGCCGCCGCGGTGGCCTCCACGGTGCCGGTCGCGGCGAGCTGGCGGTACAGCGTGGCCTGGTAGTCGTCGGGCAGGTGCTGCTCGACCTGGTCGGCCAGTGTGCTCGCGACGGCCGCCGCGGTCTCGTACTTCAGCGGGGCCACACCGACGAGGTTCTGCACGGCGACGTCCCGCTCGGCGTCGGTCAGCCCCTCCGCGGCGAGCTTGCGCAGCACCGCCCACAGGTCCTCCAGGGCGGGACCGGTGTTCGGGGTGTCGACGGAGCCGCTGATGGCGAGCATGGCGGCGCCGGTACCGTCCGGACCGGACCTGAGGACCTGCCCGAACGAGCGCACGCCGTAGGTGTAGCCCTTCTCCTCGCGCAGGACACGGTCCAGGCGGGAGGTGAGGGTGCCGCCGAGGCAGTACGTGCCGAGCACCTGCGCGGCCCACACGCGGTCGTGCCGGTCGGCGCCGATACGGCCGATCAGCAGCTGCGTCTGGACGGCGCCGGGCCGGTCCACGATGACGACACGGCCCGTGTCGTCGGCGGTGATCGGCGGCACCGGCCTCGGCTCGGCCTGCGAACCGGTCCACGAGCCGAGGGTGTCGCCGAGCAGCTCGTCGAGGTCGATGCCGGTGAGGTCGCCGACCACCACGACGGTGCCGGTGGCGGGGCGGACGTGCTTCTCGTAGAAGGCGCGTACGGCCGCGGAGTCGATGTTCTGGACGGTCTCCTCGGTGCCCTGGCGCGGGCGGGACATCCGCAGGTCCGCCGGGAACAGGGTCCGGGAGAGCTCCTTGGCGGCCCGGCGGGAGGGGTTGGCCAGCTCGTGCGGGATCTCGTCGAGGCGGTTGGTGACGAGCCGCTCGACCTCGCTGTCCGCGAACGCGGGCGCCCTGAGGGCGTCGGCCAGCAGACCGAGCGCCTTGGGCAGCCGGGACGCCGGGACCTCAAGGCTCAGCCGTACGCCGGGGTGGTCGGCGTGGGCGTCGAGCGTGGCGCCGCAGCGCTCCAGCTCGGCGGCGAACTCCTCGGCGGTGTGCTTGTCGGTGCCCTCCGAGAAGGCCCGCGCCATGATCGTGGCGACGCCGTCGAGACCGGCCGGTTCGGCGTCCAGCGGGGCGTCCAGGAGCACCTCGACGGCGACGACCTGCTGGCCGGGGCGGTGGCAGCGCAGGACGGTGAGGCCGTTGTCGAGCGTGCCGCGCTCGGGGGCCGGGAAGGCCCACGGCCGCGCCTCGCCCGCCTGCGGCTGAGGGTGGAATTCCATCGTGGCGAGCTCGGTCACTTGGCCGTCTCCTCGTTCTTGTCGCCGGCCTCGACGGTGGCCTCGGCCTCGGGGTCCTCCGGGGGATCCGCGTCCTCGGCGGTCTCCGGGGAGACAGGCTCGTAGACGAGCACCGCGCGGTTGTCGGGGCGCAGGCGGGCCTTGGCGGCCTCCTGGACTTCCTCGGCGCTCACGTCGAGGACACGGTCGACGGCCGTGAGGGCGAGCTGCGGGTCGCCGAACAGGACGGCGTAGCGGCACAGTTCGTCCGCGCGGCCCGCGACGGTGCCGAGCCGGTCCAGCCACTCGCGCTCCAACTGGGCCTGGGCTCGCTCCATTTCCTCGGCCGTGGGCCCCTCCGCGGCGAACCGGGCGAGCTCCTCGTCGATCGCGGCCTCGATGACCGGGACCTCGACGTCACCGGACGTCTTCACGTCCAGCCAGCCCAGGGAGGGCGCCCCGGCGAGCCGCAGCAGGCCGAAGCCGGCGGCGACGGCCGTACGGTCGCGGCGTACCAGCCGGTTGTAGAGCCGGGAGGACTCGCCGCCACCGAGGACGGTGAGCGCCAGGTCGGCCGCGTCGGCCTCGCGGGTGCCGTCGTGCGGCAGGCGGTACGCCGCCATCAACGCGCGCGCGGGGACCTCTTCCTCGACGATCTCGCGCAACTGCTCGCCGATGACCTCGGGCAGCGAGCCGTCCCGCGGGGCGGGCTTGCCGTCGTGCGCCGCGATGGAGCCGAAGTACTTCTCGATCCAGGCGAGCGTCTGCTCGGGGTCGATGTCGCCGACGACGGACAGCACCGCGTTGCCCGGCGCGTAGTACGTCCGGAAGAACGCGCGCGCGTCCTCCAGGGTGGCCGCGTCCAGGTCGGCCATCGAGCCGATGGGCGTGTGGTGGTACGGGTGGCCCTCGGGGTAGGCGAGGGCGGTCAGCTTCTCGAACGCCGTGCCGTAGGGGACGTTGTCGTAGCGCTGGCGGCGCTCGTTCTTGACGACGTCCCGCTGGTTCTCCATCGACTCGTCGTCGAGGGCGGCGAGCAGCGAGCCCATGCGGTCGGCCTCCAGCCAGAGCGCGAGCTCCAGCTGGTGGGTCGGCATGGTCTCGAAGTAGTTGGTGCGCTCGAAGCTCGTGGTGCCGTTGAGCGAGCCGCCCGCGCCCTGGACGAGCTCGAAGTGGCCGTTGCCCTTGACCTGTCCGGAGCCCTGGAACATCAGGTGCTCGAAGAGGTGAGCCAGGCCGGTACGGCCCTTGACCTCGTGGCGCGAGCCGACGTCGTACCAGAGGCACACCGCCGCGACCGGGGTCAGGTGGTCCTCGGAGAGCACCACGCGCAGCCCGTTGGCCAGGCGGTGCTCCGTTGCTGTCAGGCCTCCGGTGCCTGCCTGGTCTGTGGCCGTGTGACCCATGGGCATGTACGTCCCTTCGATCGCGGAGCGGTTGATCTGAACCGCGTTTTCCTGCCGGTCCTGCCACTGTATGCAAGCGTGCGGAGCGCCGGTGAAGTTCCCGGTGGTCGTACGCCGACAGCGAGATCCCGTAGCCTGCGGGCGGGGGCCGCGTGCCGTACGGGTGAACACCCGGCGGGACGGCTGACGTCGGGTCGTCGTCCGCGTTGTCAGTGCCGCGGTCCACAATGGTTCGCGTCAGATCCCGTTCACGCTTCAGCAAGAGTGAGCCGAAGGGGCGCGACCCGAAGGCGAGCGACCAGAAAAGAGGAGCCGGCAGCGATGGCCCGCCGAAGCACGAAGACCCCGCCGCCCGACGACTCGTTCGAGGAGAAGATCCTCGACATCGACGTCGTCGACGAGATGCAGGGCTCCTTCCTCGAGTACGCGTACTCGGTCATCTACTCCCGCGCCCTGCCGGACGCCCGTGACGGCCTCAAGCCGGTGCACCGCCGCATCGTCTATCAGATGAACGAGATGGGCCTGCGCCCTGACCGCGGCTATGTGAAGTGCGCCCGTGTCGTCGGCGAGGTCATGGGCAAGCTGCACCCGCACGGCGACGCGTCGATCTACGACGCCCTGGTGCGCATGGCCCAGCCCTTCTCCATGCGCGTGCCCCTGGTCGACGGCCACGGCAACTTCGGCTCGCTCGGCAACGACGACCCGCCGGCCGCCATGCGGTACACCGAGTGCCGGCAGGCCGAGGCGACGAGCCTGATGACCGAGTCGATCGACGAGGACACGGTCGACTTCACCCCCAACTACGACGGCCAGGAGCAGGAGCCGGTGGCCCTGCCCGCCGCGTTCCCGAACCTGCTGGTGAACGGGGCGTCGGGCATCGCGGTAGGTATGGCCACGAACATGCCCCCGCACAACCTCTCCGAGGTCATCGCGGCCGCCCGCCACCTCATCCGCTACCCCAACGCGGATCTCGAGACCCTGATGAAGTACGTCCCGGGCCCCGACCTGCCCACCGGCGGGCGTGTCGTCGGCCTGGCCGGCATCCGGGACGCGTACGAGACGGGCCGTGGCACCTTCAAGATCCGCGCCACGGTGGCGGTGGAGACCGTGACGGCCCGCCGCAAGGGCATCGTCATCACCGAGCTGCCCTTCACGGTCGGCCCGGAGAAGGTCATCGCCAAGATCAAGGACCTGGTCGGCTCGAAGAAGATCCAGGGCATCGCCGACGTCAAGGACCTCACCGACCGCGCGCACGGCCTGCGCCTGGTCATCGAGATCAAGAACGGCTTCGTGCCGGAGGCGGTCCTGGAGCAGCTGTACAAGCTGACGCCGATGGAGGAGTCCTTCGGCATCAACAACGTCGCGCTGGTCGACGGCCAGCCGCTGACGCTGGGCCTCAAGGAGCTCCTGGAGGTCTACCTCGACCACCGCTTCGAGGTCGTGCGCCGGCGCAGCGAGTTCCGCCGCACCAAGCGCCGTGACCGTCTGCACCTGGTGGAGGGCCTGCTCACAGCGCTCGTCGACATCGACGAGGTCATCCGTCTCATCCGCTCCAGCGACAACTCCGCGCAGGCCAAGCAGCGCCTGATGGAGCGTTTCTCGCTGAGCGAGATCCAGACGCAGTACATCCTGGACACGCCGCTGCGTCGCCTCACCAAGTTCGACCGCATCGAGCTGGAGTCCGAGAAGGACCGGCTCAACGCGGAGATCGAGGAGCTGACGCGGATCCTCGACTCGGACACCGAGCTGCGCAAGCTCGTCTCCACCGAACTGGCCGCGGTGGCCAAGAAGTTCGGCACCGACCGGCGTACGGTCCTGCTGGAGGCCGGAGCGGTCGCCCCCGCCGCCGGGGTTCCGCTGCAGGTGGCGGACGACCCGTGCCGGGTGCTGCTGTCCTCGACGGGGCTGCTGGCCCGTACGGCGAACGGCGAGCCCTTCCCGGAGGACGCGGACAGCCGGCGCGTGAAGCACGACGTGATCGTCTCAGCGGTCCCGGCGACCGCGCGCGGTGAGATCGGCGCGGTGACGTCGAGCGGCCGGCTGCTGCGGATCAACGTCATCGACCTGCCGCAGCTGCCGGAGACGGCATCGGCGCCGAACCTCGCCGGAGGGGCGCCCCTGACGGAGTTCGTCTCCCTGGAGGACGGCGAGACGCTGGTCTGCCTGATCACCCTCGACGAGTCGTCGCCGGGTCTGGCGCTCGGCACGGAGCAGGGTGTCGTCAAGCGTGTGGTGCCCGACTATCCGTCCAACAAGGAGGAGTTGGAGGTCATCACGCTGAAGGACGGTGACCGGATCGTCGGCGCGATCGAGCTGCGCACCGGTGAGGAGGACCTGGTCTTCATCACGGACGACGCGCAGTTGCTGCGCTACCAGGCCGCCCAGGTCCGCCCGCAGGGCCGGCCCGCGGGAGGCATGTCGGGCATCAAGCTCACGGACGGCGCGAAGGTCATCTCCTTCACCGCGGTGGACCCGGCCGTGGACGCGGTCGTCTTCACGGTCGCGGGCTCGCGCGGCACCCTGGACGACTCCGTCCAGACGACGGCCAAGCTGACCCCGTTCGACCAGTACCCGCGCAAGGGCCGCGCCACCGGCGGCGTCCGCTGCCAGCGGTTCCTGAAGGGCGAGGACTGCCTGTCCCTGGCCTGGGCGGGTGCGGTACCGGCCCGCGCCGCGCAGAAGAACGGCACACCGGCGGACCTGCCGGAGATCGACCCGCGCCGTGACGGTTCGGGTGTCTCGCTGGCGAAGACGGTGTCAGTGGTGGCGGGCCCGGTCTAGAACGCAGGTTCCGTCTCGGGTTCCCGCGCGTCAGGTTCCTGCGCGTCGGGGTCCTGCGAGTCGGGATCCTGTACGTAGCGCAGGACGCCCCACATTCCGTGCTCGTCGGCGGTGTGTGGGGCGTCGTTCGCGCACGCCTCCAGTTCCTTGCCGAGCGCGGGCACGTCGATGCCGGAGCCGATGAGGACGAGCTGGGTGAGACGCTCGTCGCCCGCGGGCCAGGGCTCCGGATAGAAGCGCAGGAACCGCCCGACGGCATGGACGGCGTAGCGGTTGCGGACGTCGTACGCGCCGAAGTCGACGTACCCCTTGATCCGGTAGAGCCCCTCGGGCCGGCTGTCGAGGAAGGCCATCAGCCGCCGCGGATCGAGGGGCGCTCCGGAGGCGAAGGAGAGGCTTTCGTAGGCGGTGTGCAGATGGCCGCCGTGCGCTTCGTCCCCATGGTGGTGCAGGTCGTCGAAGGAAAGCTGCCCGATCCGCTCCTCGCTGGGCCGGCAGTCAAAGAGGAACTCGGGGGCGATACGGCCGTAGGCGGCGGGCACCACGGCGGCACGGTCGACGAGCGACCGCACGAGTCCGAGCACCCGCTCGCCGTCGGCCGCGCGGTCGAGCTTGTTGACCACGACGAGGTCGGCGAGGGCGAGGTGCCGGTCGATCTCGGGGTGCTTGGCGCGGGTGTCGTCGAACTCGGCGGCGTCGACAACCTCGACGAGTCCGCCGTAGACGATCCCGGGATGCTCACTGGCGAGCAGCATGCGCACGAGTTCCTCGGGTTCGGCGAGCCCGCTGGCCTCGATGACGATGACGTCGATACCGGCCGCGGGCGCGGCGAGCCGCTCCAGGTAGATGTCGAGCTCGCCGGCGTCGACGGCGCAGCACAGGCAGCCGTTGCCGAGGGAGACGGTGGAGTCGCCGAGGGCGCCCGCGACGGCCATGGCGTCGATCTCGATGGCCCCGAAGTCGTTGACGATCGCCCCGATACGGCTGCCTCCGCTGCGGTGCAGGAGGTGGTTGAGGAGGGTGGTCTTTCCGGAGCCGAGGAATCCGGCAAGGACGACGACCGGGATCTGCCGAAGGCTGGGGTCCGGCTGGCTCAACGTGCGACCTCTCTGACACCGACGCGCGCACCGGATCGTGGGCCAGGCGCACGTACGAGGATTGAATGCCGGACCAGGATACGAGCCGGAATAATCACCGCGAAGTGAACGATTGTTAGCAGCACTTGCGGGGCAGACGTTGGGCAAGGCGCCGGTGTGTGCGACCCTCGCTTCCCTCCGTGCGCCTCCTCTCCGCCTCCCCCGCCGATCAGAGCCGCTCGGCACCCTGGGAGACGGCAAGCGCCGCCCATCGCTCGCCGGTCCCCTCCCGTCGACCCGCACCCCGACGACCGGCGGACGGCCGCCTGATTCGGGGGTTGACATGGCCACACAGGAATTTGGGATACGGAGGTTCGGTTCCGCCACCAAGGCGAAACTGGCAAGCGCTGCGAACGCCGTCATGGAACGGAGCACACGCCGCCGCAAGCACGCCACGCTCACCGAGCAGCACCGCCTCCACTTCGATCTGCTGTGCAAGGCAATGGACGATCCCGCCCTGGCCTCAGTGCTCGACACGTACGAGACCGACATCCCGCCGGAGCGACAGCGCCAGTACCTGTTCGCGAACGCCCTGTACGTCAACGCGCTCTACTACCACCGCATCGGCGCGTGGAGCCTCACGGAACTGTACGGGCACCTTCGGGTGATCTGCCGGAACGATGTGTTCAGGGAGTACTGGTCGGCGACCCGCCATCACCGCAAGAGCCTGCCCGAGGCTTCGGAGGAAGCCGAGTTGGGTCGCATGATGGACGGTCTGGTGGAGGAGATGGACCGGCTGAGCCAGGACCGGAACGACGGCGACTTCGACGAATGGTGGGTGATCGGCGAACCGCCCACGGACTAAGCGGCCGCTCGTCAATGCCGCGTGTACGGCAGACGCGTGGCTGACTGAGCGGCTACGCTACCCACAGCCTGCACCAGGTAAACATCCTGTGTGGGCTCCCATTGTGCTGCGTAGGGCCGTCAACCCCACAGGGATGCGACTCTCTGGCATCCGTGGGCCCAACCACATGAGCTACATGGACGCTGGAGAGGTCATCAGCCCGTGCGTCGCCCTGCGCGTGTGCCGGCCCGTCCCTAGAGCGATATAGGAACGGACTTGAAGATCGTACGTCGAGTCGGCGCTTCGCCTCGCGAACGCGGCAGTGGTTCGGGACAGACATGCCCGGACATCTTCGAGCTGAGCGACGGCAGCTTCGCCGTCATCGGGCGAGAAGCGACCGATGAGCTCGACCCCGAGCTTCCCGCCGACGCCGCACGAGCCGACTACGAGCGGATCGTGATCATCACGCGCGAGACCTTGGTGCGGGCCAAGAACGACATCCCGGACGCCTGAGCAGGACGACACCACCATCCGGTCGACGGGGGCGCCATCAGCCCCTTCAGCGACCGAAACATCCACGGCCCGGCATCGACACGACGCCGGGCCTTGTCGCGCCACGGCCACGCGAACCCTGAGCCTCCTCGTTTCCGACTCGGCCATGGAGCCGTGGACTCGACGGACGTAATAAAACAACAAATAACCGTTGCTATAGATGCAAGTGCGATTAACTGCTTCGTCATCATGGCATATCAGCGGTCCCACAAGGACTCGCTCCGCCTTGATGACCGACCGCTTCGAGTGCAAACGTGACGGCTCCACAAGACCCGCCCCAGCACTGCCCAGCGCGCGCGTTTCGTACCTGAGACGAAGGAACAAGCAGTGAGTCGTATCGTCCGTCGCATCGGTGTTCCACCGGCCGAGCGAGGCAGTGTCGGTGGCGCCAACTGTCCCGACATCTTCGAACTCTCCAGCGGAGACTTCGCCGTGATCGGCACGGATACCACAGAGGAACTCGACGGAGAACTGCCCGCCGACGCCTCGCGAGCCGACTACGAACGGATCGTCATCATCACCCGCGAAACCCTCACCCGAGCCAAGGGTGACATCCCCGACACATAGCGACGACCCGGAACGAGCAGGGCCCGCCGCCTCAGCGGACGGCGGGCCCGTTTCCCTCTCCGCGCCTTCGGGAAGCCCACCGACATACACCTGGGGGGTGACGCGATGACACAGGCTCCGACCTGGCGGCGAATCGCCAGGTTCTCCTTATGGCTGATGGCCGCGATCCTTGCGAGCCTGCTGATCGGTACGGCCTCGGTCACGATCAGCGGCTGGATGACAGATCGCGTGGAGCGGACGGAGGGCGGACAGCGGGCCGCCCTGCGAAAGGCCTCCGTCGGCGACTACTTCGGCGGCATCAACGCCGTCTTCTCCGGCCTCGTACTGCTTCTCCTCGTGCTCACATTGCTTCTGCAGCAGCGGGAGCTGCGCCTCCAGCGTCTTCAGCTGGCCCTGCAACGGCAGGAGTTGGCCTCGTCACGCGATGAGCTGCGCCGGAGCGCGGAAGCCGACCTGCGCAGCCTCCACGTGGAGCTCACGCAGATGGCCATGGCGGACCCGGCGCTCGCCGAGGTATAGAACGACTACCCGGGCCGGCCCGCCGTCACGCTGCGCCAGAACCTCTTCGCGAACCTGGCGTTCAACCACATCGTCCTGTTCCACAGTTGGGGCGGTGTTTCCGAGGAAGAACTACTCATCTATGCCGGCAACCTGCTCCAGAGCCCCGTGTTCCGCCAGTACTGGGAGGCCTCCAGGTCCAGCAAGAGCGGCCTGCCGCCGGACAGCGCCGAGGGAAGGGTCTTCCGGGTTTTCGAGCAGGCCTACGCCAACCAGTGACGGACGACACCCGCTGGCCGCGGTCGACTCTCAGGCCATCGACGGCACCGCCACCGGCGCCCCCGGCCCCACATACCGCGCCACCGGCCTGATGATCTTCGAGTCCTCCGCCTGCTCCAGGATGTTGGCGCTCCAGCCCACCACCCGCCCCGCCGCGAAGGTAGGCGTGAACATCTCGCGGGGCAGCCCGCACAGCTCCATGACCACGCCCGCGTAGAACTCGACGTTGGTGTGGAGTTCGCGGCCGGGCTTCAGTTCGGCCAGGATCGCCTCGACCTGACGCTCGACCTCGACGGCGAAGGCGACGCGCGGGCCGCCGAACCGTTCGGCGACCTCGCGGAGCATCCGGGAGCGAGGGTCCTCGGTGCGGTAGATGGCGTGGCCGAAGCCCATGATGCGCTCGCCCGCGAGAACCCGTTCACGGATCCAGGGGTCGATGCGGTCGGGCGTGCCGATCGCGTCGAGAGTGTCCAGCGCACGACTGGGCGCCCCGCCGTGCAACGGCCCCGACAGTGCCCCGACCGCACCCACCAGACATGCCGCGACATCCGCACCTGTCGAGGTGATGACACGCGCCGTGAAGGTTGATGCATTGAAGCCGTGATCAATGGTTGAGATCAAGTATTGCTCGACTGCCCGGGCACACCGTGGATCCGGCTCCGAACCCGTCAACATGTAGAGGTAGTTGGCCGCGTAGGACAGGTCCTCGCGCGGCTCCACGGGTTCCAGTCCCTGCCCGAGCCGGTGCAGCGCGGTGAGCAGCGTCGGTACGGCCGCGGCCGCCACGACGGTGTCCCGACGACGTTCGTCCGCGTCGATGTCGTACACCGGACGGAAGCCCTTCGCCGCACCCAGCAGCGACAGGGCGGTACGCATCCCGGCGAGCGGGCCGGAGAGCGCACTCGCCGCCGCGACGGCGGGCAGCGCCGCCCGCACCTCGTCGGGCAGCCGACGCAGCGCGGCGGTCTCGGCGGCGAAGGCCGCGCCACGCTCGGCGGCCGGCAGTTCGCCGTGGACCAGGAGATGCCAGACGTCCTCGAACCCGCGGGTCTGCGCGAGTTCGACGGCCGAGTACTGGCGGTAGTGGTAGAAGCCCTCGAACCCCCGGACGTCACCGATCTCGGTGTCGGCGACGACGACGCCCGCGAGTCCTCGCGGTACGTCGACGAGATGGGCCGCGGTCCTGTTGACGGACATGTTTCCTCCCTGGACTTGATTCGACTGTCCATGCTTGACTCAACAACTGTCAATATTGATTGAATCAATACTCACTCAACGCGGATACGGTGACCTCATGAGCGATCACGAACCCGTTCCCGACCTCGAGGGACGGCGGCTGACCACCAAGGAGGCCGCCGAGCTGCTCGGCGTGAAGCCCGAGACCGTCTACGCCTATGTGAGCCGCGGTCAGCTCGGCAGCAGACGTGTGCCCGGCGGCCGTGGCAGCACCTTCGACGCCAAGGAGGTGCAGGCGCTCGCCCGGCGCAACAGGCGTGAGGGCGGCGGGAGTTCGAGCTCCGGCGGCGAGCTGTCCGTACGGACCCGCATCACGCTCATCGACACGGACCGGTACTACTTCCGCGGCGTCGACGCGACCGAACTGGCCGCGCGCCACTCCTACGAGGAGATCGCCGAGTGGCTGTGGACCGGACGGATGCTTCCCGGCACGACGTTCACGGCTCCCGACACCTCCGTCGCCGTCGCCCGACGCGCTGTCGGCGCACTGCCCGAACACACCTCACCCACCGACCGGTTGCGGGTCGCGGCGATCGCCGCCGCGACCACGGACCCGCTGCGCTTCGACCTGTCCGAGAGCGCCGTGCTGGGCACCGCCCGCATCCTCATCCCCACCCTCGTCGCCGCCCTGCCACCGGTGCGGATCGGCCACCGCGACGAGGGCTCACTGGCCGAGCGCCTGTGGGCGCGGCTCAGCGCACGCAAGCCCGACGAGGCGTCCCTACGGGCGCTGGACACGGCTCTGGGCCTGCTCGTCGACCACGACCTGGCCGCCTCCACCCTCGCGGTCCGGGTCGCCGCCTCGGCCCGCGCACACGCCTACGCGGCCGTCTCCGCCGGACTGGGCGTCCTGGAGGGCCCGCTGCACGGCGCCGCCAGCGGACTCGCCCACCGGCTGCTCCTGGACGTGCTCGACCACGGCGACGCGGGTCCCGTGATCGCGGACGAGTTGCGCGCCGGGCGCCGCATCCCGGGACTGGGCCACCGGCTCTACCCGGGCGAGGATCCACGCGCGCGTGCCCTGTTCGCCCTCCTGGACGAGATCCCCCGCGCCGCGCCCGCCCTCGCCGCGGCCCGCGACGTGGTGGCCACCACCGCCCGCCACACCCCGCTGCACGCCAATGTGGACCTGGCCCTCGCCGTGCTCACCGCCTCCTCCGGGATGCACGCCACGGCCGGCGAGACGATCTTCGCCGTCGCCCGTACGGCGGGCTGGATCGCCCACACCCTGGAGGAGTACGGGGAACGCCCGCTGCGCATGCGACCCAGCGGACTCTACGTAGGCACCAAACCGCCCCAAGCGCTGCCGTAGCGGGACACGAGCACCGTCGGAAGTCGCCCTGAGCCAAGTCAGGTTAGGCTCACCTCTGTGAGAACGTGCGCATCCGTCTCCCGCGACCTCGACGAGCCCATTTCCGGGACCGCGGCGACCGCGAAGACCTGGCTGCTCCTCGAACAGCCCGGTCCGTGGGGCGCCCATGCGCTCACCTCCAGCCATCTGGACCCCGCGCTGGGCAGCGCCCTGGAGCGGGCGGCGAAGGACACGGGCGTACGCATCGCGCTCATCCGCCGCCCCGGGCGGCACGCGGACTGCGGCACTCCGTCCGTACGCCGGGTGTACGTGTCCCACACGGCTCCCGGGAACGTATGGCTGCACAGCGCCGAGGTCCGCGACCCAGGGCGCCTGCTCGATCTCGACTTCGCCGCGCTGGGCGCCGGTGACCATCACAGCTTCGGTGCGGCGCTCGACGGACGGCCCCACCCGGGGGACCCGCTCGCGCTCGTCTGCACCAACGGCAAGCGCGACCGCTGCTGCGCGCTCCTGGGCCGGCCCTTGGCGGCCGAGCTGTCCGCCTCCGGGGTCGAGGGGGTCTGGGAAGTCACCCATCTGGGTGGACATCGTTTCTCGCCGACACTGCTTGTCCTGCCGTACGGCTATGCGTACGGCCGGGTCGGGGCCCGCGCGGTCAAGGAGATCCTGCACAGCGTCCAGGACGGACGGATCGTCGTGGAGGGCTGCCGCGGCAGCTCGTCCTGGGAGCGGCCCGGTCAGGCGGCGGAGCTGGCGGTGCGCACGGCGGCGGGCGAGTACACGGCGGACGCGCTGAGCGTCGTACGGATGGACGGTGCCGCACCGCGCTGGGAGGTGACCGTCGCGCATGTCGACGGGCGCCACTGGCGGGTCGTCGTGGCCCAGAGCGCGTCCCTGCCGCCCCGCGCGGAGAGCTGCGGGGCATCGGTACTGGGCTCGCCCGCGCGGATGGACGTGGTGGCGGTTCGCGAGCTGGCGCCGCCGACAGCGCTCGCGAGCTGACCTGGACGTACGGCTTCCGTACGGTGACGGTCGTACGGCCTCCATGTATTGATCAAGAGATCCACGCCACACCCCTACGGCAGCTCGTACCCCTCCGCGTACCGTCATGGGTATGAGCCGCACTCCCCCCGCACGACGCCTCCGCCTCGGTCTGCCGCGGCGGATGTTCTCGCAGCTGCTGCTGATGCAGCTCGCGATCGCCGCGGGGGTCACGGTGCTCGCGACCGGGCTCTTCCTGGCGCCGCTGAGCGACCAGCTGGACGACCAGGCGATGCGCCGGGCCCTCGCGATCGCTCAGACAACCGCCGAGCAGCCGCAGATCGCGAAGGACCTCCAGAGCACCTCGCCGTCGGCGAACGGACCGGTGCAGGTGGAGGCCGAGCGGATCCGGAAGGCCACCAAGGCCGAGTACGTCGTGATCATGAACACCAAAGGCGTGCGCTGGTCGCACACCGACCCGAAGCAGATCGGCGGGATCGTCTCCACCGATCCCGCGCGGGCGCTGGCCGGCGAGCAGGTCATGGAGATCGACGACGGCACCCTGGGCCGCTCGGCCCGCGGCAAGGTGCCCTTGCGCGACAGCGACGGCGACATCATCGGCGCGGTCTCGGTCGGCATCGCGTACGACAGTGTGCGGGCCCGGCTGATCCACGCGATCCCGGGGCTGCTCGCCTACGCGGGCGGCGCCCTGGCCGTCGGCGCCCTCGCGGCCTGGCTCATCTCCCGGCGGGTCCAGCGGCAGACCCGTGACCTGGCCTTCTCCGACATCTCGGCGCTGCTCGCGGAGCGCGAGGCGATGCTGCACGGCATCAGGGAGGGCGTCGTCGCCCTGGACCGCAACGGCCGTATCCGCCTCCTCAACGACGAGGCGCGCCGTCTGCTGGGCATCGGCGACGAGGCCGTCGGCCACTCCCTGGACGAGGCGCTCGGCGAGGGCCGTACGACCGACGTACTGGCCGGCCGGGTGACCGGCACCGACCTGCTCACGGTGCGCGGCCAGCGCGTCCTGATCGCCAACCGCATGCCCACCGACGACGGCGGAGCCGTCGCCACCCTGCGCGACCGCACCGAACTGGAGCAACTGGGCCGTGAGCTCGACTCCACGCGCGGTCTGATCGACGCCCTGCGCGCCCAGGACCACGAGCACGCCAACCGGATGCACACGGTCCTCGGACTGCTCGAACTGGAGATGTACGACGACGCCGTGGAGTTCGTCGGAGAGGTGGTCGGCGACCATCGCGCCACCGCGGAACAGGTCACCGAGAAGATCAAGGACCCGCTGCTCGCGGCCCTGCTGGTCGGCAAGGCGACCGTCGCGGCGGAGCGCGCGGTCGCACTGTGGATCTCGGACCGGACCTGGCTTCCCGATCAGCTGATCGATCCCCGCGGCATCGTCACGGTCGTCGGCAACCTGGTGGACAACGCGCTGGACGCCGTCGCGGGCAAGCCGCACGCGCGCGTGGAGGTCGAGTTGCGTGCCGAGGGGCGTACGGCCGTCCTCAGGGTGCGTGACACAGGGCCCGGGATTCCCGCGGAACACCGTGACCTGGTCTTCACCGAGGGCTGGTCCACGAAGAAGCCGCCGGCACACGGCAAGCGCGGCATCGGGCTCTCCCTGGTGCGCAGGCTGGCCGAACGTCAGGGCGGCAGCGCGACCGTGACCGAGGCGGACGGCGGCGGCGCGGAGTTCACCGTCGTGCTGCCGGAGGCCCTGGCGGGTCCCGACCTGGAACCGGCGCTCACCGTACCCGCAGTCGTCGAGGAGGAGGCGTGATGATCGAGGTCCTGGTCGTGGACGACGACACCCGGGTCGCGCGGGTCAACGCCGCCTACGTCGCGAAGGTGCCGGGCTTCCATGTGGCGGGCGAGGCGCACAGCGCGGCGGAGGCGCTGCGCCAGGTGGAGCTGCTGCCCCGGCTCGACCTGGTCCTCATGGACCACTACCTGCCCGACGAGACGGGTCTGTCGGTGGTCCAGGAGATGCGCCGCCGCGGTCACCAGACCGACGTGATCATGGTGACGGCGGCCCGGGACATCACGACCGTGCAGGCGGCGATGCGGCAGGGCGCCTTGCAGTACCTGGTCAAGCCGTTCGCGTTCGCGGGCCTGCGCGCCAAGCTGGAGGCGTACGCGGAGCTGCGCCGCACCCTCGACGGCGGCGGCGAGGCGGAACAGGCCGAGGTGGACCGCATCTTCGGCGCCCTCTCCGCCCCCTCCGAGCCGGACCTGCCCAAAGGTCACTCCCCCACGACCGCGGAGCTCGTACGGCAGTCCCTGATGAACGCCGAAGGCCCCCTGTCGGCCCAGGAGATCGCTGAACGGACCGGAGTGAGCCGCCAGACCGCCCAGCGCTATCTGAAGCTCCTGGAACGCACGGGGCGCGCCCGCCTCACCCTCAAGTACGGCGACGCGGGCCGCCCGGAACACCGTTACGTGTGGGCGACCCGCGCCTGAGGGCACGGCCCGTGGGGGCGGGGGAAGGGAACCGTGCCCTCCCCTCATACGGATGTCACCCCGTGGTCGTCTCGACGGCCTAGGCGGCTCCCGCTCCCGTCAGCGACCGCACCTCGGTCTCCGCGTGCTTGGCCTCGTCCGCCACCTCCGCCGACGTCACCGTCCCGAGCCAGCCGGCGACGAAGCCCAGCGGGATCGAGACGAGGCCGGGGTTCTGCAGGGGGAAGAACTGGAAGTCGACCCCCGGGAACAGCGACGCGGGGCTTCCCGACACCACCGGCGACAGCAGCACGAGCGCCACGGCCGGAATCAGCCCGCCGTACACCGCCCACACCGCACCGCGAGTGGTGAACCCGCGCCAGAACAGCGAGTAGAGCAGCACCGGCAGATTGGCGGACGCGGCGACCGCGAAGGCGAGACCCACCAGGAAGGCGACGTTGAGGTCGCGGGCCAGGAGGCCGAGCCCGATCGCCACCACGCCGATACCGACGGCGGCGACGCGCGCCACGGCGACCTCGCTGCGGGGCTTGGAGTTCCGCCGACGCAGCGACGCGTACAGGTCGTGGGCCACGGACGCGGAGGAGGCGAGGGTGATCCCGGCGACGACCGCGAGGATCGTGGCGAAGGCGATGGCGGCGACGATCGCGAACAGAACCGTTCCGCCAGTGGAGTCCGCGCCTCCGCCCAGGTCGAGGGCCAGCAGGGGCACCGCCGTGTTCCCGGCCGCGTTGGACCCGCGCACGGCTTCCGGCCCCACGATCGCGGCGGCCCCGAAACCGAGGACGATCGTCATCAGGTAGAAGCCTCCGATGAGCCCGATCGACCAGACCACCGAACGGCGTGCGGCCCGCGCCGTGGGCACGGTGTAGAAGCGCGAGAGGATGTGCGGCAACCCCGCCGTACCCAGGACCAGCGCGAGCCCCAGGCTGATGAAGTCGAAGCGCGCGGTCCAGTCCCCGCCGTACTTGAGCCCGGGTGCCAGGAACTTCTCACCGTGCCCGCTGCGTTCGGCCGCGGTGAGCAGCAGCTGGTCGAAGTTGCCGTGGAACCGCACCAGCACGAGCACGGTCAATGCGATCGTGCCGCTGAGGAGCAGGACCGCCTTCACGATCTGAATCCATGTGGTGGCCCGCATCCCTCCCAACGACACATAGATCACCATGAGCGCGCCCACCCCGATGACCGTCCAGGTCTGCGCCGCCTGGCCGGTACCGCCGAGCAGCAGCGCGACCAGGCTCCCCGCGCCCACCATCTGCGCCACCAGATACAGAACGGACACCGTGACCGAGGAAGTTCCCGCCGCGATCCGCACCGGCCGCTCACGCATCCGCGCCGCCACCACGTCGGCCAGCGTGAACCGCCCGCAGTTGCGCACCAGTTCGGCGACCAGGAACAGCACCACCAGCCACGCCACGAGAAAGCCCACCGAGTACAGCATCCCGTCGTAACCGAAGAGCGCGATGAGCCCGGAGATGCCCAGGAAGGATGCCGCCGACATGTAGTCGCCCGCGATGGCAAAACCATTCTCCATCGGAGAGAAGAGCCGACCCCCCGCGTAGAACTCCTCCGCCGAACCGTGCCGGTTGCGGCTCACCCACGTCGTGATCGCCAGCGTGACCGCGACGAACGCGCTGAACAGCAGTAACGCCAGCGTCTGATGGTTGCCCGTCACGAAGCACCGCCCCGGATGCCCCGTGTCAGCTCCTGGGTGTCCCACCGCAGCTCCAGCGCCGCCCGATCCCTGCGCAGCCGCGCGTGCCGGGCGTACGCCCACGTCAGCAGGAACGTGGTGAGGAACTGCCCGAGTCCCGCGATCATCGCCACGTTCACCGCACCCGCCACCGGCCGTGCCATCAGCCCGGGCGCGGTCGTCGCGGTCACGACATACCCCACGTACCAGCCGAAGAACGCGATGGACGCCGGCACGACGAACCTTCGGTACCGGCCGCGCACCTCCTGGAAGGCCGCGCTGCGCTGCACCTGGAGGTACACGTCCGCGGCCGCGGCCTCCTCCTGCCGCGCCCGCCCGGGCTGAGCAACGGGCAGCGGCACAGGCGCGCCGGCACCGCCCAACTCGCCCCAGCCGGAGGCGAGTGCGTCGTACCAGGGGTCCTCGTACCTCACCGCTTCGGACGTCTCGGCGAGCGCCGGGTCGCGACCGTCATGGTGTTCGGCCGCACTTTCGGGACCACCCCCGCCGCCGCGGGGACGACCGTTGCTTGACTGCATGCCCAAGGATGGACAGAACGGGAAGATCCCCGACTCTTCTTCTCCTCGCGCTTCACCCCATCAGGTGACTCAACCCGCCGGAGGCCGCACAAGTCCCTTCGCGTACGCGTAACGCACCGCCTGCGCCCGGTCCTTGAGCCCCGTCTTCGCGAACAGGTTGTTGATGTGGGTTTTCACGGTCGCGGTGGAGACATGCAGTCTTCTGGCGATCTCCTGGTTGCTGAGCCCGTCGGCGATCAGCACCAGCACCTCGGTCTCCCGCCCCGTGAGCCCGTCAGGCGCCTCGACGGGCTCGACCGGCTGAGGCCCGGTTTCCGACAGC
The DNA here is from genome assembly GCF_013044505.1 of Streptomyces sp. S3(2020). Taxonomy (GTDB): domain Bacteria; phylum Actinomycetota; class Actinomycetes; order Streptomycetales; family Streptomycetaceae; genus Streptomyces. Next base: position 28,019 of record NZ_JABERD010000082.1, read on the forward strand.
CGCTCCAGCAACCGCCGCTGGATGCTCGGTGACAGCCCGGCGTCCCCGGACAGCACACTGTGCACCGCCCTGACGATCTCGTCCCCTCCCGCGTCCTTCGTCAGATAGCCGCGCGCTCCGGCTCGCAGCGCCGGGAACAGCGACTCGTCGTCCGCGTACGTGGTGAGCACCACCACCTGGGTGCCGGGGTGCTCGGTCCGGATCCGCCGGGTCGCCTCCACGCCGTCGCAGCGGGGCATACGCAGGTCCATCAGCACCACGTCCGGGGCGAGTTCGGCAACGAGTCGCACCGCCTCGTTCCCGTCCCCCGCCGCGCCGACAACCTCGACGCCGGGCAGCAGGCCCAGCAGCATCACGATGCCCTCCCGGACGACGGTCTGGTCGTCGGCGACCACCACCCGCGCGGTCCGGCCCTGGACCTCCTCCGTCATACGGGCACCTTCAGCGTCACCACGAACCCCTCCTCGTCCGGCCCGGCCTCCAGCGAACCGCCGAGCAGTTCGGCACGCTCGCGCATGCCCAGCAGACCGTACCCGGCTCCCGCCGCCGTGAGTTCGCCCGGCGCTCCCCCCGAATCCCGTACGCCCAGGGTCACTTGGTGCTCGCCGTAGTGCAGCCTCAGCCGGACCTTGGCGCCCGGAGCGTGCTTGCGGACATTGGTCAGCGCCTCCTGGGCCACCCTGCGGACGGCCTGCGAGGCTTCGGCCGACAGGCCCCTGTGCTCACCCGTAATGGTGACCTCGGCATCGGCGGTGGTCTCCACGAGCTGGGCCAGGAAGTCCTCCAGCGGCGTCAGATCACCGCGCAGCGCCGAGAGAGCCTGCCGGGTCTCGGCGAGCCCGTCCCTCGCCATCCCTCGTGCCGCCACGACCCGCTCGAGGATCTGCTCCCGGTCGGCGCCCCGCTCGATCAGCAGCCGAGCGGCCTCCAGATGCACGAGCTGCGCGGAGAGGCTGTGCGCCAGCACGTCGTGGATCTCGCGTGCGATGCGGGCCCGCTCCGCGAGGGCCGCCGACTCCGCCTCCGCCGCCCGCGCGGCCCGTTCCTGTGCCAGCAGCCGCTGGGCGTTGCCACGGGCTTCGGCGTCGAGGCGCAGGGTGTAGCCGGCGAGCGCCAGCCCGGCTGCCGTCACCGCGGTCGTCAGCCACACGTCGTTGTTCATCGCGACGAAGGCCGCGAGGGAGACCGACGTCACGGGCAGCGCGGCAGCGAGGGGGAGCCGCTCCAGGGCACTGATGGCACAACCGCACCAGATGACGAGAGCCACCGTCGCGAAGCCGACGGCCTGTCCCACGACCGCGATCCCCACGAGCCCGGTGATGAGCGCGATCGACGGCAGGAACCGGTGCGCGAGCGTGGCACGCCAGAACGCCCAGGCGACGAAGGCGGTCAGCAGAACCCCCGCAACGGCACCGACCACACCCCATCCACGGACGTGAGTGCTGTTGTACGCGCCCCAGAGCAGCATGCCGATCACCAACAGCCGCACGAACCAGCCGATCATGCGCCGGGACCGTGCGGCGCCGTCACGGCCGAGCGCCTCCCGGGAAGGCCAGCGTGTCCAGGCGTTCTCCGTCACACACGCTCCTTCCATGCGGGCCCGGATATGCCGTCACCGTACGCCGCGCCCTGTGCGGGAGCCGTGTGCAGGGACTGGGCACGCAGGGCGAGGATCCCCGAGCGGACGAGGAGTGTGGCTGCCAGGGCGAGGAGCAGGGCGGACGACTCCTGGTGGACGCCCAGCGCGGCACCGAGGGCGTAGAGACCGACGCGGAGGGCTATGCCGGCGATCCAGACCATTCCGCTCGCCTTGGTGCTCTTGCTCCACACGGCTCCGTCCGGCTCGGTCCATATGCGGGTGGTCAGGGCCCAGGCGGCTCCGATAGCCAGGCCGATGAGCAACTCGGCGGTGAGCAGGACGACCGACGCCGTGTGGTGCCGGGCGTCGACGATGCCGGGCTCGCGCAGCGCCACGACCCCCAGGACGACGGGCAGCAGCCACCAACGCCGTCCCGCGTCGATCTGCTGTGCGCGGAACTGGCGCGCGATCACCAGGGCGACCACGGCCACGATCAGAAACGCGTCGACCAGCCCGGACATCAGAGCCTCCGTGAGCGAAGAAGGGCGATGCCGACAGCGAGCGCTGCCGACGCCTTCGAAGCTACGGAATTTCGCAGGTCAGGAGATCGGAGCGGGGGTGGATCGTGGGTGGATCCGCGAGGGCGGCGGCGTCCACCCACGGGTGGAGAGACGCTGCCGCCGGCCTGCCGCCGACCTGCCGCGGATCGGCGGCCCTCGCAGGCTGACAGCGGCCGTTCCCATCGCCTCGCGTCCAGCCCGGCACCGCAGATCGGAGCCTCGTGCGACGGGGCGGGGCTTCACTCACGGCACGGACCCGCCGCTGAGCGAGGATGAGCAGCGCGACCCGAGCGAACGCACGCTGAGCGAAAGGACGTTCAGCGAAAGCACGCTGAACGAACACATACCGAGCGAACGCATGCCGAGCCGAGCGTCGTGGTCCGGTCGGCGTCGACGCGCTCACGCGCCCCGCAATGAACCGGAGAGCACGCCTCAGACGCGCGCCCCGGACCGAGCCCGGCCCCTTCACCTGCCCGAACCGACCGCTTCAAGCGCGGCCACGCCCGCCGTCCACCGGACCGCCATGGCGAAACCCGGGAGAGCCCGGCCGGGGTCCTGCCCCGGCCCCATCGCCGGTCGGACCCCAGGCCCAAGCCCGGCGCAGCGTCACGCGTCGATGCGCGACCGGTCCAGCGTCGCCGCCGAGCTGGAGATGAACTCCTTGCGCGGCGCCACGTCATTGCCCATCAGGAGGTCGAAGACCTGCTCGGCGGCCTCCAGGTCGGAGAGGGCGATGCGTCGCAGGGTGCGGTGTCGGGGGTCCATGGTCGTCTCGGCCAGCTGGTCGGCGTCCATCTCACCGAGGCCCTTGTACCGCTGGATGGAGTCCTTGTGCCGAACGCCCTTGGTCTGGAACTCCATGAGCTTGTCGCGCAGCTCACGGTCCGAGTACGTGTACACGTACTTGTCCTGCCCCTTCTTGGGCTGGACAAGCTCGATGCGATGCAGCGGCGGCACCGCGGCGAACACCCGGCCCGCCTCGATCATCGGCCGCATGTAGCGCTGGAACAGCGTCAGCAGCAGGGTCCGGATGTGGGAGCCGTCCACATCGGCGTCGGTCATCATGATGATCTTGCCGTAGCGAGCCGCGTCGATGTCGAAGGTCCGGCCCGACCCCGCTCCTATGACCTGGATGATCGCGCCGCACTCGGCGTTCTTGAGCATGTCGGTCACGGACGACTTCTGGACGTTGAGGATCTTGCCGCGGATCGGCAGCAGCGCCTGGAACTCGGAGTTCCGGGCCAGCTTCGCCGTACCGAGAGCGGAGTCTCCCTCGACGATGAAGAGTTCGCTGCGGTCGACGTCGTCGCTGCGGCAGTCGGCGAGCTTGGCGGGCAGCGACGAGGACTCCAAGGCCGTCTTCCGGCGCTGCGCGTCCTTGTGCTGACGGGCCGCGATACGCGTACGTGCGGCCGCGACCGCCTTCTCCATGACGACCCGGGCCTGCGCCGCCGCGTCCCGCTTCGTGGACGTCAGGAACGCCTTGAGCTCCTTGGCGATCACGGTGTTCACGATGCGGCGGGCAGCCGAGGTGCCGAGGACCTCCTTGGTCTGGCCCTCGAACTGCGGTTCGGCCAGTCGCACCGTCACCACCGCCGTGAGGCCCTCCAGGGCGTCGTCCTTGACAATGTCGTCCTCGGCGACGCGGAGCAGCTTCTTGCCGCGCAGCACCTCGTTCATGGTGCTGGTCACAGCGGTCTCGAAGCCCGCGACGTGGGTGCCGCCCTTGGGAGTCGCGATGATGTTCACGAACGACTTCAGGGTCGTGTCGTAGCCCGTGCCCCAGCGCATGGCGACATCGACGTCGAGCTCCCGGGTGACCTGGGTCGGCGTCATCTGTCCGTGCTCGTCCAAGACCGGGACCGTCTCCTTGAAGGTGCCCTGGCCGGAGAAACGGAGGACGTCGCAGACCGCCTTGTCGGTGGCGAGGTACTCGCAGAACTCGCTGATGCCGCCGTCGAAGCGGAAGGACTCCTCGCCCTTGCTGCCGCCCTCGCCGAGACCGAACTCGTCACGGACGACGATGGTCAGCCCGGGCACCAGGAACGCGGTCTGACGGGCGCGCTGGTGGAGGTGGTCCAAGGACAGCTTGGCGTCCTTGAGGAAGATCTGCCGATCGGCCCAGTACCGCACGCGCGTGCCGGTGCGGGTCTTGGGGACCCGCTTGGTCTTGCGCAGACCGCCCGTCTCGAACTTGGCGTCGGGACCGGCCGCGGCGAAGGCACCGGGGACACCGCGCCGGAAGCTGATCGCGTGCGTGTTCCCAGCGCGGTCCACCTCGACGTCCAGCCGGGCGGACAGGGCGTTCACCACGGACGCACCGACGCCGTGCAGGCCGCCGGAGGCCGCGTAGGATCCTCCGCCGAACTTGCCGCCGGCGTGCAGCTTGGTCATGACGACCTCGACGCCGGACAGGCCTGTCTTGGGCTCGACATCAACCGGGATGCCCCGGCCGTTGTCCCGGACCTCCACCGAAGCGTCATCGTGCAGGATGACCTCGATGTGGTCGCAGTAGCCCCCGAGGGCCTCGTCCACGGAGTTGTCGATGATCTCCCAGAGGCAGTGCATCAGGCCTCGACTGTCGGTCGAGCCGATATACATACCCGGGCGCTTGCGTACGGCCTCGAGCCCCTCGAGGACGAGCAGGTGCCGCGCGGTGTAGTTGGAACCGTCCCGGTCTGCTCCTGCCAGCAGCGCTGTGGACGGCACGGACGTCTCGGCGGTCACGCGGTTCGCTCCTCGCTGAATTTCAGATGTGGCCCTTTTGGGTAAGGGCGCGGCTTCGGTCGCCGCCAAGAGGGTACCGAGGCCTGGTAGAGCCGTTGTAACGCCACCCTCGTCTGAACTCACGATAGTCCAGAGTCGCATACGTGTTCGATCCCTCGATGGAGTGAAGTACATATCACGTTCCCTTCGAGGCATGAACCATTTAGGCTCCGGGCACGTCCTCATGAACAACCGGCAACCCAGCCGGGAGGACGGACATTGACAGCAAGAGCGAAACCGTAAGACACATAGACACGCAATACGGCACATTCGCCGCCAACCGGCAGCAGACAGCCGGACTCGAAGATTTTTTTCGAGGAGAAGCCCTGAGCGGGAACGTTTTGGGGCTGGTTGGATGTTGACCCTGGTACGACAGCTCGTCGAGCTAGAGAAGAGGCGACGTGACTACTGTTCTGACCCCCGCGAGCCCGTTGACGGCCGCCGATCGCTGCGACCGCTGCGGCGCCCAGGCATACCTGCGCGTCGTCCTGCTCAGTGGCGGTGAACTGCTCTTCTGCGCCCACCATGGCCGCAAGTTCGAGCCGGAACTCAAGAAGATCGCCGCTGAGATACAGGACGAGACGGAGCGACTGACTACCGTTCCGGCATCCTCCAACGAAGAAGAGCGCTGACACCTCGCGTCCACGACGAGCCAGCGTCGGCACAGGCCGGCACACGGGCGGCCGCCCCTGGGAACAGGGGCGGCCGCCCGCGCCGTACCCGGCAATGGCTCTCAGGCTCCGTCAGGGGCCCGCGTGCGTGCCTCGCCGACCGTCACCCCACCCGAGCATCCGCACGACGTCAGACACGCGCGTGTAGACGCCGGGACTGCCCCGGCGACCGCAGCCACTCCCCCAGGACACGAGCCCGACCAGCTTCCCCTGGGCGACGAGCGGCCCGCCACTGTCCCCCTGGCAGGAGTCGACACCCCCCTCCCGCTCCCCGGCGCACAGCATCGTGCCGGAGGCGTAGGTGCCGTTGGCGCTGCCCGGATAAGCCCGCTCGCAGAGGGCGTCGGCGAGCACATGCAGGCGTGCCGCCCGCAGACTGCGCGCGTAGTCGCCGCCCCCCGTGGCGTCACCCCAGCCGTAGACGGTCGCGGCCGTCCCCGGCTCGTACGCCGCGTCACCGGGGGGCGCCATCGCGATGACGGAGCTCTCCGCCACGGGCTCGGCAAGCCTGAGGACCGCGAAGTCCCCCGCGTTGGTGCTCGCGTCGTATCCGGGGTTCACCCAGGTGTCACGGACGGGGATCTCCTGCCCCTGCTCCGAGAGCAGGTCCGTACGGCCCGTGATGACCTTGAGATCGCGCACCCGGTTCGGCGGCGCCCCCAGGACGTCATCGCCCAGACAGTGGGCCGCGGTGAGCACGGTGGTCCGGCCGACGGCCACCCCGCCGCAGAACTGCCCCGCGCGAGTACCTCCGAAGCGGTCACGGCTGGACAGTGCCACGGTCCACGGCCCCTCGGAGATGTCGACGGGGAATCCGCCGACGACGATGCTGTCGGCGGCCACAGGGGCGACGGGGACCAACGGTATGGCGCCCGTCGCGGCCGCCAGGATCAGCGACCCGGTCAGCGCCCGGGCAAAGGGACGACGCATGCACGTTCCTCACTCTGGGGTGGTCATGGGACACCCAGAGTGATCCACGGCGGCGCGACGCGCACCCGCTCAGCACGAAGGCCCGGCTTCCCAACGAGAGAACCGGGCCCTCGACGTCGTACGACCGCGACCTAGTCGAGGTAGTCGCGCAGCACCTGAGAACGCGACGGGTGGCGCAGCTTCGACATGGTCTTGGACTCGATCTGGCGGATGCGCTCGCGCGTCACGCCGTACACCTTGCCGATCTCGTCGAGGGTCTTCGGCTGACCGTCGGTGAGACCGAAGCGCATGGAGACCACACCGGCCTCGCGCTCGGACAGGGTGTCCAGCACGGAGTGCAGCTGCTCCTGCAGCAGCGTGAAGCTGACCGCGTCGGCCGGCACCACGGCCTCGGAGTCCTCGATGAGGTCACCGAACTCGCTGTCGCCGTCCTCGCCGAGCGGGGTGTGCAGCGAGATGGGCTCGCGGCCGTACTTCTGGACCTCGATGACCTTCTCGGGGGTCATGTCGAGTTCCTTGGCCAGCTCCTCCGGGGTGGGCTCGCGGCCCAGGTCCTGAAGCATCTGACGCTGCACGCGCGCGAGCTTGTTGATGACCTCGACCATGTGCACCGGAATACGGATGGTGCGGGCCTGGTCGGCCATCGCGCGGGTGATCGCCTGACGGATCCACCAGGTGGCGTACGTGGAGAACTTGTAGCCCTTGGTGTAGTCGAACTTCTCGACCGCGCGGATCAGACCGAGGTTGCCCTCCTGGATCAGGTCCAGGAAGAGCATGCCGCGACCGGTGTAGCGCTTGGCCAGGGAGACCACCAGGCGGAGGTTGGCCTCCAGGAGGTGGTTCTTGGCGCGGCGGCCGTCCTCGGCGATGATCTCCAGCTCACGCTTGAGCTTCGGGGCGAGCTTGTCGGCGTTGGACAGCTTGTCCTCGGCGAACAGACCGGCCTCGATGCGCTTGGCGAGCTCGACCTCCTGCTCGGCGTTGAGGAGCGGGACCTTGCCGATCTGCTTGAGGTAGTCCTTGACGGGGTCGGCGGTGGCACCGGCCACGGCGACCTGCTGGGCAGGCGCGTCGTCCTCGTCGTCGTCGGAGAGGACGAAACCCTTGGTCTCGCCGCCCTCCTCTTCCTCTTCGCCGGGCTTGATCTCCTCGAGGGCCTCGTCCTCGGCACCCTCGGCGTCGTCCTTGCCGGCGGTCGTCTTCTTCGCCGTCGCCTTCTTGGCGACGGTCTTCTTCGCGACCGCCTTCTTGGCGGTCGTCGTCTTCTTGGCGGCGGCCTTCTTCACGGGCGCCTCGTCCTCGACGGAGGCCTCGGCGGCGGGCGCCGCCGGGGTGGCAGTGGCGGTGGCCTTCTTCGTGGTCACCGTCTTCGCAGCGACCGTCTTGGTGGCGGTGCGCTTGGCCGGACTCTTCGCTGCGACGCTCTTTCGGGTGCGCTTGGGCTCCGCGGCACTGACCATCAGCGTCACACCCTCTTCCTCGAGGATCTGGTTGAGGCTGCGCAGTACGTTCTTCCACTGAGTGGCCGGAATCTGGTCAGCTTCGAAGGCCCGACGCACGTCATCGCCGGCGATCTGCCCCTCAGCCTTTCCCCGCTCAATCAGAGCCATGACAGAGACGGACTCGGCGATCTCCGGCGGGAGCGTACGGGATGTGCTGGCCGACACGAACAACCTCTCGGAACGTTGGAAAACGGCTTCCGGCCCCGTCCGGGATGGACAGGAACCGACCACCGGCCGTGGGGGTGGGCCGACGGTGCGGGCGGGGGCCGGGGAGATGCACAGCGCCTTTCATGGCGTCCGTATTCCCTCCGCGGCTGTCACCTCTTAGGTCATCGCGTTGTTTCCACAAGCGTTACGCCCAATCTGCGTGGCCCGAGTCACACCCCGTAAGCGTTCAAAAACGGTCAGAAGCGGACGGAAGAGGTCACCAGTGTGTACTTCGAGGGCGGCGGCACCCTGTCGCACCGTCGGACCCCGCAGGAATCCGAAGGATCCTGCGGGGTCCGACGGGGGACGGTTCACCGGCCGAACGATGCCCAGGAGGGGGAGGCACCCTCCGGCCGTACCGCCCGCGGTGCGCGGTCAGTGCTCGCGCGGCGCCGGCACCACGCGCTCGACCTCAGGATGAATGGTGAGCAGCTGCCGCACGGCCGCCTCGGCCGCCGTCCCGTCGCCGGTGGCGAGGGCGTCGACGATCCTGCCGTGCTGCACCAGCGACGCCTCGTTCGGCCGCTCACATCCCGTGACCGGGCCGCCGGAGACCTGGAGGGCCGCCGAGACGATTCCCGAAAGGTGCTCCAGCATGCGGTTGCCCGCGACCTGGATGAGCAGGGAGTGGAACTCGGCGTCCGCGCGGGAGAAGGTGAGCGCGTCACCCTGCCCCATGGCGTGCCCCATGATCTCGACCATGTCGGAGAGCCGCTGCTGGACGTCGTCGCGTCCATGGCCGGCGGCGAGGCGCGCGGCGAGCGGTTCGATCGTCCAGCGCAGCTCGCTCAGCTCGCGACGCTGATCGTCGCGCTGCGGCCCGAAGGCCCGCCACTCGATGATGTCCGGGTCGAGCAGGTTCCAGTCACTGACGGGGCGCACGCGCGTGCCGACGTTCGGACGGGCACTGACCAGCCCCTTGGCCTCCAGGACACGGAGGGACTCACGGACGACGGTGCGGGAGACCTCGAAACGCTGGCCGATCTCCTCGGGCACCAGCGGGCGGTCGGCACCCAGGTCGCCCGAAACGATCATCTGGCCCAGCTGCTGGACGAGTTGGCCGTGCAGTCCGCGTCCACGGCTGCCCGCGGCGCGTCGGCCCACGCGGCCCAGCTCGGGGTCCGCGGCGTCCCAGGCGGACACCCCGACCCGGTCGGCGGCGGGCGACTCGGCATAGGGGTAGCGGTCGAGTTCGCCCGGGCCGGCGAGGCCGGAGTCTGCGGAGCGGGCGGCGGTCATCATGGTGTGCGCAAGGGTACTCACGGATCCTTTGTCGGCGCCGTCCTCAACTGCCTTGAGGTCTTTGGTGAAAAGCACACGAAAGGGTGATCGCTCACCCCGTCGCAATTGACGCCTTATCGGAAAGAAATGGGCTTTCCACGGGGAGTTGTGCGCAGAGCGGGACTGGACGGGCGCGGACGGTCGTCATCGGACCCTGCTTCGCAGGGTCGTGAGCACATATGCGCAGAGCAGGGCCATCAACGACAACGTCAGCGCACCACCCACGGGTTGGGCGATCATGCGCACCGCAGCGGAAAGATAGCGCTCTCCACCGAAGGGCCACTGCAGCAGGAGCGCCTCACGCAGCCGCAGCGGAAACCCGGCCGCCGTCCGCACAGCCGGTCCTTCCAAGGCTTTTTGTACGAGGGGTACGACCAGGACGGGGACCGCGAGCACCGCCGCCAGTCCGGCCGTGGTGGACCGGAAGATCCCGGCGGCCAGCACACCGGCCCAGGCGCACCCGATCACGAGCGCGATCCAACTCGCGCCCAGCGGCAGCCAGTCGGTGGGAACTTGCGCGAGCTCCCGTCCGTAGAGGAGGTAGAGCACTTCGGCGTCGCAGCCCACCGCGAGAAAGGCCAGCAGCAGCGCGGTGGCCGCGGAGACGACGAGTTTGGCCGCGAGCAGCCCCAGTCGGCGGGGCACGGTGCCGCGGTCCGCCGCCAGGGCGGGGTGGCGGAACTCGTCGCCGAAGGCGAGCGCCCCGAGCAGCCCCGCGCCCAGTGCCGCGGGCGGCAGCGGCAGCTCCTGCGGCCACGCCGCCAGCAGGCGGTGCTGCGGGGTATGACCGACACGGGCGAGGAGTACGGCGGTCAGGGCGGAGACGACGAGTACAGCGGCCCCGGTGAGAAACCCGGTCCCGATTCCGACGGCACGACGCACCTCGTACCGCAGTGGGCGGAGGGGGCTGGGG
>NZ_JABERD010000083.1 GCF_013044505.1 Streptomyces sp. S3(2020)
CGCGCAGGCCGCATGAACGTCCTGAACGCGATCGCGACCGAATAGCCATATCGAACGGGGGAGCAACGCCCGGCGCCAAGAAGTCCCCCGTGACTTCTCGGCGCCGGGCGTTGCTCCCCCGTTCGATATGGCTATTCGGTCGCGATCGCGTTCAGGACGTTCATGCGGCCTGCGCGGAACGCCGGGATCAGCGCCGCGAAGAGGCCCACGAAAGCCGAGCCGATGAAGACGCCGAGGATGGTGGGCCAGGGGATGTCGAGGACGTTCAGGCCCTCCATGGCGAGGAGCTTCTGGGCGGTGGCGCCCCAGCCCATGCCGAGGCCGAGGCCGAGCAGGGCGCCGAAGAGGGCGATGACCACCGACTCCATACGGATCATGCGGCGCAGCTGGCGGCGGGAGAGACCGATCGCGCGCATGAGGCCGATCTCGCGGGTCCGTTCCACCACCGACAGGGCCAGGGTGTTCACGACGCCCAGGATGGCCACGATGATCGCGAGGCCGAGCAGGCCGTAGACCATGTTCAGGAGCTGGCCGACCTGGTCCTTCAGTTCCTGCTTGTAGTCGGTCTGGTCGCGGACCTGGTACTGCGGGTAGTCGTGGAGCGCGTCCTTGAGGGCGGCGTAGGCCTGCTTCTCCTGGCCGTCCTTGGCCTTGGCGAACATCATCGAGTTCGGCGGGATCTGGTCGGCGGGCACGTACTTCTTCATCGTCTCGATGCTGAGGTACCGCGCTCCCTGGTCCAGCGCCCCGCTGTCGTCGGTGATGGCCGCGACCTTGAGCTTCGCCGTGTCGCCGCCCTTGAAGGCGACGGTGATGGTGTCGCCGACGTGGACGCCGTGGTCCTTGGCGTAGTCGGAGCCGACGGACATGGCGTTCTTGCCGTACGCGGCGGACAGGGTGCCCTCCGTCGTCGGGCGGCGCAGGTCCTGGGCGTACGTCGGGTCGGCCGCCGTCACCTGGGAGACGTCCTTCTTGCCGTCGGGCGTCGTCAGAGTCGCCTCCAGCTCCTTGTACGACGTCACGTGCGCCAGGTCCGGGCTCTGCTCCATCGCCTTCTGGGCCTGCGGGACGATCCGCTGGCTGTTGCCCTGGACGATGAAGTCCGCGCCGACCGACTTGTCGAGCTCGCTGGTGGCCGAGGCGACCATGGAGGAGCCGACCACCGACAGGCAGGCCACCAGGGCGAGGCCGATCATCAGGGCGGCGCCCGTGGCACCCGTACGACGGGGGTTGCGCAGAGCGTTGCGCTCCGCCATGCGGCCGACCGGTCCGAAGGCCCGCAGGATCACCGCGCTGATGACCCGTACGACCCCGCCCGCCAGGAGCGGGCCGATGACGACGAAGCCGATGAGGGTCAGGACCACGCCGCCGGCCAGCAGCAGCGAGCCGTCCTTCGCGGTGTCGGCGGTGGCGGCCGCGTAGAGCGCGTAGCCGCCCGCGCCTGTCAGGACCAGCCCGATGACGCCCCGGATCCGGCCCGCCTTGCCGTCGGCCGGGGTACCGGCGTCGCGCAGTGCGGCCATCGGGGAGACCTTGCCGGCCCGGCGGGCGGGCAGGTAGGCGGCGAGGACGGTGACCACGACGCCGAGGATCATGCCGACCACCGGGGTCGTCGCCTTGATCGTGAGGTCCTCGGTGGAGAGGTTCATGCCGGCCATGCCCATGAGCTTCATCAGCCCGATGGCGATACCGACGCCGGCACCGACGCCGAGGACGGAGCCCACGAAGCCGAGGAGCAGCGACTCCACCAGTACCGAGCGGTTGACCTGCTTGCGGGAGGAGCCGATCGCCCGCATGAGGCCGATCTCCCTCGTCCGCTGGGCGACCAGCATGGAGAAGGTGTTGATGATCAGGAAGATGCCGACCAGGAACGCGATCCCGGCGAAGCCGAGCATGGCGTACTTGATGACGTTCATGAACTCGCCGACGTCCTCGCGGTTCTCGTCGGCGTTCTCCTTGGCCGTCTGGATCTTGTACGTGCCGTCCAGGGCCTGTGTGACGTTCCGCTTGAGCTGGGTGTCGCTGACGCCGGCCGCGGCGGTGGCGTAGACCTGGGTGAACCGGCCCTCGGTGCCGAGGAGTTCGCGCTGTGCGGTGGCGGTGTCGAAGTAGACGATCGCGGCACCGGGGTTGGTGATCTTGAAGGTGGCGATGCCGACGATCTTCGCCTTGAAGTCTCCGATGACGGAGATGGTGCGCAGTTCGTCACCGATCTTCAGGTCGTGCTTGTCGGCGGTGTCGGCGTCGACCATCGTCTCGGTGGGGCCGCGCGGCGCGTGTCCGGAGGTGATCTCCATCGAACGCAGGTCGCTCTTCGTCCAGTTGCCCGCGATGGTGGGAGCGCCGGTCGAGGACCCCATGTTCTTGTTGTCGCTGTCGACGACGGTCACGTTCATCGAACTGACCGCGCCCTCGGCGGACTTGACGCCGTCCGCCTTCGCCACCTGCTGGACCGTGCCGGCCGGCAGCGACTCGGGCTTGCCGTTCTGCGGGGTGTCGTCGCTCTTGGCCGCCTTCGGGGAGACCGTGACGTCGGACGCGGTGGTCGAGAAGAGTTTGTCGAACGTCGTGTTCATGGTGTCGGTGAACACGAGCGTGCCGCACACGAACGCGACCGACAGCAGGACGGCGACGGCCGAGAGGGCCATCCGTCCCTTGTGCGCGAAGAAGTTGCGCATCGAGGTCTTCAGGACGGTCATGACGTCCGCCCCCGGGCGTCGAAGTCCTTCATGCGGTCCAGGACGGCGTCCGCGGTCGGCTTGTACATCTCGTCGACGATCCGGCCGTCGGCGAGGTACAGCACACGGTCGGCGTAGGAGGCCGCGACCGGGTCGTGCGTGACCATCACGATGGTCTGCCCGAGCTCGGTCACGGACCTGCGCAGGAAGCCCAACACCTCGGCGCCGGCACGGGAGTCGAGGTTTCCGGTCGGCTCGTCCCCGAAGATGATCTCGGGCCGCGCGGCCAGTGCCCGGGCCACGGCGACACGCTGCTGCTGACCGCCGGAGAGCTGGGTGGGCCGGTGCTTGAGCCGGTCGCTCAGCCCGACGGTGTCGACGACCCGCCCCAGCCACGCCTTGTCCGGCTTGCGGCCCGCGATGTCCATGGGCAGCGTGATGTTCTCTATCGCGTTCAGCGTCGGCAGCAGGTTGAACGCCTGGAAGATGAACCCGATCCGGTCCCGGCGCAGCTGCGTGAGCTTCTTGTCCTTCAGCCCGGTGATCTCGGTGTCGTCCAGGTAGATCTGCCCGGAGGTGACGGTGTCGAGTCCGGCGAGGCAGTGCATGAGCGTGGACTTGCCGGAGCCCGAGGGCCCCATGATCGCGGTGAACTGCCCGCGTGCGATGTCCACGTCCACATGGTCGAGGGCGACGACACGGGTCTCGCCGGACCCGTACGCCTTGACGACCTGCCGCGCCCGCGCGGCAACGGCCGTAGTCCCTCCAGTGCCCCCGTGCCTGGTGATGGTCACAGCCGATGTCACGGTATGTCTCCTAAGTCGGTCAGCGAGTGGCGCGCACTGATCCCTGTCGATCCGTGCCGGGTCGTACGTGCTGCTGTTACGTGCTGCTGTGTGGATGAGTCTGGCCTCGGCGAGGGGTCCGGCGCGCTGGTGCTGAGCGCCGTCTTCTGGTGGGGAAAACCCCACCCCCGCCGCTGCGGTACACCGCCCCCGAGCGGCGTAAAGCCAGGTTAAGGACGGGCCGGGTGCCTTCTCGTCCTCCGGCGGTACGAGCCCTCCCCCAGCCGTAGTACGGAGGTACCCCTAGGGGCGATCCACCCGAGGGTGGAGTCGATCTAGGGGTCCGCTCCACCCTCCGTCCCGCTCAGGCTGCACCCTGCCGCGACGTGAGGGTCAAGTGAGAGGGTGTTGCGCGGCAGATAGATGCAGGGGGAAGGAATCTCATGGGCCAGGGCGATACGGAGATACAGCCCGCGGCGACGGCCGGCGGCCCGAAGGACTCGCACCGCCGCGGCGCCGTCGTCGCCGCGCTGATGCTCGCCATGGCCCTGGCCGCCCTCGACTCGACGATCGTCTCCACGGCCGTCCCGCAGATCGTCGGCGACCTGGGCGGCTTCTCCGTCTTCTCGTGGCTCTTCTCCGGCTATCTGCTGGCCGTGACGGTGACCCTCCCGGTGTACGGCAAGCTCTCCGACACCTTCGGCCGCAAACCGGTGCTGATCGCGGGCGCCGCGCTGTTCCTCCTCGGCTCCCTGCTCTGCGCTCTCGCCTGGAACATGGGTTCACTGATCGCGTTCCGCATCGTGCAGGGCCTGGGCGGCGGCGCCCTCCAGGGCACGGTCCAGACGCTGGCCGCCGACCTCTACCCCCTGAAGGAACGCCCGAAGATCCAGTCCAAGCTGTCCACGGTGTGGGCGGTGTCGGCGGTGGCCGGCCCGGGCGTGGGCGGCCTGCTCGTGGCGTACGCGGACTGGCGCTGGATCTTCCTGGTCAACCTGCCGGTGGGGGCACTCGCCCTCTGGCTCATCGTCCGCTACCTGCACGAACCGAGACGGGACTCCCCCGACCGCGGTCGCCGCCCCCGTATCGACTGGGCGGGCGCCCTGGCGGTGTTCGCCTGCGGAGGCGTCCTGCTGACGGCGCTGGTGCAGGGCGGGGTGGCCTGGCCGTGGCTGTCGGCCCCGTCACTGGCGTTGTTCGGTACGGGACTCGCCCTGGTCGCGGTGGTGGTCCTGGTCGAACGCCGGGCGGCCGAGCCGATCATCCCGGGCTGGGTGTGGCGCCGCCGCACGATCGCCGCGGTCAACCTGGCCCTGGGCGCGCTGGGCCTGCTGATGGTGGCCCCGACCGTCTTCCTCCCGACGTACGCCCAGTCCGTCCTGGGTCTGGCACCGGTGGCGGCCGGCTTCGTCCTGACGATCTGGACACTGAGCTGGCCGGTGTCGGCGGCCCTCAGCCAGCACGTGTACCGGCGGATCGGCTTCCGCAACACCGCCATGCTCGGCATGGGAGCGGCGGCGCTGATCCTCTTCGCCTTCCCCTTCCTCCCCTACCCCGGCCGGGCCTGGCAGCCGACCCTCCTGATGCTGCTCCTGGGCGCCGCGCTGGGCCTCTTCCAACTCCCCCTGATCATCGGTGTGCAGTCGACGGTCGTCTGGTCGGAGCGCGGCACGACCACGGCGTCGGTCCTCTTCTGCCGCCAGACCGGCCAGACGATCGGCGCCGCCCTCTTCGGCGCGGTGGCCAACGGCGTGCTGTCGGCCCGCCTCGGCGGCGCGAGCGACCTGGACTCCGTGACCCGCGCCCTGGATTCGGGCGCCGGTTCGGAGCCCCTGCGGCGGGCGATCGCGGACGCGGTGCACGCGGTGTACCTGGGGGCGGCGGGGGCGGCGGCGCTGGCGTTCATCGTGCTCCTGCTGCTGGCCCCACGGAAATTTCCGGTGATCACGGAGTGAGATGCGTACGGTGCCGGACATGGCGGAACTGAGACTGGAGCGACTGCGGCCGGACCACGCGAGGGCCCTGCTGGCCTTCGAGCGGGAGAACCGGGGGTACTTCGCCCGCTCGGTGCCGGACCGTGGCGACGCCTACTTCACACCGAGCGGATTCGCCGACCGCCACCGCGCCCTGCTGGACGAACAGGAGTCCGGCGACTGCCACTTCCATGTCCTCCTGGACGAGGAGGACTCACTGCTCGGCCGCGTCAACCTGATGGATGTGGCGGGCGGCACGGCGGAGTTGGGGTACCGCGTCGGCGAACGGACCGCGGGCCGAGGGGTGGCCACGGCGGCGGTGGCCGAGCTGTGCCGGATGGCGGGAACGTCGTACGGCCTGGCCGCCCTGACGGCGAAGACGACGGAGGACAACACCGCGTCCCGAACCGTCCTCGAACGCAACGGCTTCGTGCTCACCGAGCACATCACCCTGATGGAACGCCCTGGCGTCCGCTACGCGCGCGTGGGACTCGGCCATGGAGAGCACCACCGTCAGTAGCGCTCGTTCACTTGACGTAGCCGTTCACACCTCTCAAAAATCTGAGTTAATCCGGGTAACACCCGAGGTCAGAGAAGTAAGCGCATACCGACCAATCAGTTTGGTGAAGCATCTCGCCCTGCTGGCTACCAACGAGTAACGTGCGTGGCTCCGCTCACCCCACCCCCCTCTCCAACTCCCTGCGGTCCGCACCGGGCCCGAGCCACGCAAGGAGCCACGGGATGTCATACGACCCGTTCCCGCCCTTCGCCCCAGAACACCGTCCCCGCCGCGAGGCGCTCGGGCACCACAGCGATCTGCGGATCCTGCGCGGCGCCTACCGCCGGCAGCGCCGCGTCGCGACCCTCACCGCGCTCGGCTACTTCACCCTCTTCCTCGTCCTGTCCGCGTTCGCCCCGTCCTTCATGACCAGCCGCATCGGCGACACACCCCCGACCGGTCTGCTGCTGGCCCTGTTCCAACTCCCCATCACCTGGCTGGCGATCGTCCTGTACGAGCGCACGGCCCGGTCCTACGTCGACCCGCTCGCGGACCGCATCCGCAAGCAGTCCGCGCTGGACGCCAAGCGGGGAGCGACGCGATGACGGGACAGACGGGCTTCAGCGACTCGGCGCAGGCGATGTCCCTGGTGGCGTTCTCCGCCATCGCCACGATCACGCTGCTGCTGTGCGTGATGACCGGGCCCGACCGGGACGACCTGGACGAGTTCTACACCGGCTTCGGCTCCCTGGGCCCGCTGCGCAACGGCCTTGCCATCGCCGGCGACTACATCTCCGCCGCGACCGTGCTCGGCACGGGCGGGGTGATCGCGTTGTGCGGCTACGACGGGATCGTGCTCGCCCTCAGCACCGCGCTGTCGCTGATGCTGCTGATGTTCCTGCTCGCCGAACCCCTGCGCAACGCGGGCCGGTTCACCATGGGCGACGCGCTGGCGCGGCGCATGCCCGGGCGTTCCGTGCGGATCGCGGCGTGCGCGGTGACCCTCGCGGCGCTGCTGCCGCTGATGCTGGTGCAGCTCGCGGGAACGGGCCAGTTGCTGGCCTTCATCCTCGGCTTCTCCGGCGAGGGGCTCCAGACGGGCTGCATCGTCGGGCTCGGCGTGCTGATGATCAGTTACGCGGCGATCGGCGGGATGAAGGGCACCGCCCTCATCCAGATCCTGAAGATCGTGATGCTGCTCGGTTCGGGCGCCGTGGTGGCCGTACTGGTGCTCCAGCGGTTCGACTGGGATCCCGGCGCGCTGTTCGACGCCGCCGCCGCGCAGAGCGGGGTGGGGCCGGCCTTCCTGGAGTCGGGGCTTCAGTTCGCGGGCGGGCCCAACCCCCGCCTCGACATGATCACTTCGCAGCTGACGGTGGTCGTCGGCGGCGCCTGCCTCCCGCACGTCACCATGCGCATGTACACCGCCTCCAGCGCCCGCCAGGTGCGCCGCTCGATGTCCTGGGCGGTGTCGGCGGTCGTCCTGTTCGTGCTCGTCATCACGATCGTCGGCTTCGGGGCCACCGCCCTCATCGGGCGCGCGGCGATCGCGGGAGCGGACCCGCAGGGCAACACGGCGTATCTGCTGGGTTCCCGGGCGGTGTTCGGCGCGGACGTCTCGACGGCGGAGACCCTGCTGTTCACGACGGTCACCACGGCGATCTTCCTCACCCTGCTCGCCTCCGTCGCCGGCATGATCCTCGCCTGCGCCAACTCCCTCGCCCACGACGTCTTCGCGGTCCGGGGGCGGGAACTCTCCGCGCGCCGCGAGATGACACTGGCCCGGGTCTCGGCGCTGGCCGTCGGCATCCCGGCGATCCTGCTGGCCACGATGGTCCAGCACCGCAGCCTGCAACCCCTGGTGACCCTGTCCTTCTGCCTGGGCGCCTCGGCGATCGCCCCCGCGCTGGTCTACGGCCTCTTCTGGCGCCGCTACACCCGAACGGGCCTGCTCTGCACCCTGATCGGCGGCTCCCTGACCGTGCTGCTGCTGATGCCGGGCACCAACCTCGTCTCCGGCTCCCCCGTCTCCGCCTTCCCCGGCGCCGACTTCAACTGGTTCCCCTTCACCACCACCGGCCTCGTCTCCATCCCGGCCGGCTTCGCCTTCGGCTGGCTCGGGACGGCGGTGTCGGGGCGGCGCAAGGCGGAGGAACAGCGACGGCAGTACGAAGCGGTGGAGGGGTGGATCCTGGCGGGGGCAGTGCGCAGGGGGGAGTGAGCGCGGGGCCGGGCGCCCCCTGGGCGGGCGCGCGCCCTACTCCGCCGGTGCGCGTCCCGTCAGCGTCGTCAGGCTGTTGCGTACGAGGTCCATGTGGGCGCGTACGTCGTCCCAGCGCTCCCCGTGCTCACGCAGCACACGCTCCGTCTCGCGGGCGATCCGGTCCTCGCGCACGCGCGCCTCGGCGAGGATCTCGGCGGCACGTACGCGTGCCTCCTCCTGGCGGTGCCGGGTGGAGGCCTCCGCGTCGGCGAACGCCTGCTTCGCCTCGGACAGCGCGGCCTCGGCGCGCGCCACCTGTTCGGCGTGCCGGACGTCGAGCGCCGCCGCGCGCTCGGCCTCCTCGCGCTCCGCCTCGGCCCAGCGCTCGGCGTGCTCCTTGTCCTGTTCGACGAGCATCCCGGTGGTGCGTTGCCGCACCTCGCGCAACGCGGCGAGCGCCTCCGTGCGCCCTTCCTTCACTTCACGCCGGGCGGCGACGCGGATCTCGTCGGCCTCGGCGCGGGCGGCGAGCAGACGCTGACGGGCCCGCTCCTCCGCATCGGCGCGTACGACGTCGGCGTGCGCCTGTGCCGCATCGTGCACGCCGTTCGCACCCGCCTGCGCCGCCTCCGCGAGGCGCCGTGCCTCGTGTCGCGCGCCCTCGCCCACGGCCGCGGCCTCCTCCTGCCCGAGCTGGAAGAGCCGGCGCGCACGCTCCCCGAGCGCCTCGTACGTCTGCGGGGCGAGCCGCGCGACCCGCTCGCGCAACGACACGAGCTCCGCCTCCATCTCCTTGGCGAGCACGGTGAGGCGGGCGGCGCGTTCCCAGGAGGCGTCGCGGTCCTGGGAGAGCGCCGCGGCGTACGCGTCGACCTGCTCGGGACGGTAGCCACGCCGTACGGCCATGAAGCCGTGGGACGGGACGGGTGTGCCGCTCATCCTGGGACCCCTCTCCATCAAGATGTGTGCGAAATGAAGATTTCGCGCACATCTTGATGTATCAGGCAGAAATGTGCATAACGCGACACTCCGCACAGAGGTCACGGCCGTCGTCCCGACAACGAAGAGCCGGGCCCGGTCGCGATGACCGGGCCCGGCTCCTTCAGGTCGGGATCAGGGAAGGCGGCGCCTCACAGCAGGCCGTCCCACATCTGCTCCAGCAGCACCGACCACCAGCTCTCCGGCGAACCGAGCGCCGCCGGGTCGAGCGAGGCCAGCTGGGCCTGGAAGTCGACCGTCCAACGGCCCGCCTGCTCCTGGTTCAGCCCGAACCTGAGCCGCCACATCCGCCCGAGCAGCGCCAGGCACCGCTGGAACTCGGGCAGCCCCGTGTTCACGAACTGCGGCGGCACCGGCGCACCGCCCGGACCCGCCTCCACCGGCACGGCGACGATGTTCGCCGTCCCGTACTGCACACAGATCGCCTTGCCGAAGTCACTGCCCATGACGAGGTACGACCCCGCGTCCGCCGCCGGCTGCACCCCCCGCTCGTGCGCCAGCTCGGCGAGCGTCGGCACCGGCCGCCCCGGCTGGGCCTGCGCCCAGAAGAACGGGCCCATGTCCATCGGCAGCCCCGCCACCACCAGCGAGTGCGCCACCACCGGCGGCACGCCCTGCCGGGAGACCGCGGCCTGCTCGAACCGGAAGACCCCCGGCCCGAACGCCCCGGCGATCTCCTGCGCGATGCCCTCCGGCGGGATCGGCGGCGCCGGCTGCACGGGGGGAAGCGGGGCGCGGACGGGCGCCGGACGCGCCGGCCCGTCCGCCACCTGGTGCAACTCACCCTGGTGCGCCAGCAACTGCCGCATCCCCTGCTGCCGGCTCGCGTGATCCGTGCCGTACGGCGCGATGCTCGCGATCCGCGCCTGCGGCCACTGCTCCCGGATCATCCGCGCGCAGTACGCACCCGGCAGCTCGCACGACTCCAGCTCCGTGTGCAGCTCCAGCACCTGGTCCGGCGGGACGTTCATCCCCCGCAGCTCATGGAAGATCTGCCACTCCGGGTGCGGCGTGCCCGGCGCCGAACGCCGGATCAGCTGCTGCTCCGACCCGTCCTGAGCGCGGTAGCGCAGGACGGCCTGATACCCGGGACCGACGGTCGGCTGCCCCTGCTGCGGATAGCCGTACGCCGACGGCTGACCGGGCCCGGGCTGTCCGGGCGGCGGCACGGCACCGGGCGGCATCGGCTGGGGGGCGCCCGGAGCCATACCCGGAACACCGGGTGCGCCGGGGGCTTGCGGCGGCGGAGGCACGCCGGGGCCGCCCACGGGGGGCGCCGCCAGCATCGTCTCCGCGTGGTGGACAGCACCACGCGCGCCCCCTGAAGAGCCCTGGGCACCGGGGGCATGCGGTGCGCCGGGGAAGCCCGGGGCACCAGGAGCGTGCGGTGCGCCAGGAGCACCGGGTGGCATCTGCGCGCCGGGCGCACCCGGCATGCCAGGGGCGCCCGGAGGCTGCGGCGCGCCCCCTCCCGGGCCCATGCGCCCGGGGTCGGCGAGCATCGTGGCGGCATGGTGCACAGCGCCCGGAGGCGTACCGCCGGGCGGATTCGGCGCACCCGGCGGAGTGGGCGCGCCCGGAACACCCGGGGCGCCCGGAGGCTGCGGTGCGGCCGGCCCGGCGGGCCCGCCCTCAAGTCCGTTGGGCCCCAGCGCGGAGACGAGCTGTGTCGGCACATACCCACCCGCCGGCGCACCCGGCGCGGGCGGCGGCGTGGCGCCCGGCCGCGCGCCCGGCGCCCCGGGGCTGCCCGGCGGAGGCGGCGTGGTCGAGCCGCCGCCCCGACGCGGCGGAGGCGACGCCTTGCTCGTGGCGGCGTCGGCGATGTCCCCGGCGTTCGGCGCGAGCGGCCGCTCCGGCGCACCCGGCGCACCGCCGGGCCCCTGCGGATACCCATAAGAAGGAGGACCCGGGACAGGCGGCGGCGTACTGCCCTGCGGCACACCCGGCGGAGGCGTACCCGGCGCACCCGGGGCTCCCGGATAGCCGTAGGCCGACCCACCCGGCACCGCACCACCCGGAGGCGGCGTGCTCCCCTGGGGGGCGCCCTGTGCACCCGGCGCACCCGGCGCATTCGGATCATCGAGCGCCGGCGCGAGCGCCGTCGGCGGCAGCTGGCTCCCGCCCGAGATGAGCGCCGTGTGGGCGTCCGAAGGCGTCGCGGGCGGCGGAGTGTCGTCGTCGGTACCGCTCAACGGCGGCGCGAACACGGTCGCGGGCAGCGGTACGGAACGGTCGTCCCCCGCATCCGCGTTGGTGTCCGTCCCGGCCCACGGCGTGGCCCCGGCAGGCACCCCCGACGCGGGAGGCGCCCCCACGGGCACCCCGGCCTGCGTCTCGGGAAGAGCCCCGGACGCAGCCCCGGCCCCAGCCCCGACACCGGCACCGGACCGCCCAGCACTCCCGGCACCGGCACCGGTCCCGCCCCGCCGATCCGGAATCCCCAGCTGATCCGCCGCCTCCTGCAACCACTCCGGCGGCGTCAACAAGAAGGATGTCTGATTCAGATCGACCCGAGCCGCGGGCGCCGGCGTGGCAGCCGCGGCGTCGTCGGCGGCACGCCCGTACTCCTCCTCGTAACGGCGGATCACCTCACCCACCGGCAGCGAGGGCCACAACGTGGCCTCACCGCTGTCCCGGGCGATCACCAGCCGCTGCGCACCACCGTCCGAGCGCGGCCCGTCCGCACGGTCCTCCGCCCACACGACGAAGCCGAGCTCGAACTCCCGCACCCGCACCTCACGATGCTGGTACGAGGGCACATCCCCGTTGATCCACTCCTCGGCGCGCTCCTGCGCCTGCGCGAAGGTCACCATCGCTCAGTTCACTCCCCAGCCCCGGAAACCGGCACGGACCGCGCGAACCCGCCGTCCACCATCAGGTTCGCCACCGTCTCCAACTCGGGCGGATTGCCCGCCAGTCGGGACAGGAAGGCGTCGAAGTCCTCGCCGCACGGCAGCAGCAGCCCCGCCACCCGGTCGGCGGGCGGAACGGAGGGATCCACGTCCCGCGCGTCGTCGTAGGCGCAGAACCAGACCGATCCGATCCCCTCACCCTTGACCTTCACGGCCAGCAGTCCGCCCTGGACGAAGCCGACGCCGAGGTAGTCCTTGGTCAGATGGTCGCGCAGGCACTTGTTGACGTAGACGAGGTCGTTGACGGCGGCCTCGTCCCGCACGGTGAAGAACGGCTGGTCGACCAGGAGACCGAGCTCCGGGTCCAGCGCCGCGCCCACGGGGGCGCAGCCGCCCGCCGCCTTCAGGAACGACCGGTACGCACCCGGCAGCCGGTACCCGAGGTCCTCCTCGACCCCCAGAACCTGCGACTCCGACACCGCCGCACCCGACTTCGGCAGACCGAAGTGCGCGGGCCGCGTCTCCTGCAAGGGCCGCGTCCCCCGCTTCCCGTGGTCCACCGCGGCCGTCGCGATACCTCCGTGGTGCCGCAGCAGCGCCTTCACCTCGACGGGCACCAGTTCGAGCCGCCGCGAGCCCACCACGTGGTGCCACGTCCAGCCGTGCGGGGTCGCCACCGCGGGCACCGTGTCCCACAGTTCATGACCGGTCGCCGAAAGGGCCGCGTTGGCCGACACGTAGTCCGTCAGCCGGAGCTCGTCGACGCCGAACCCCTCCGGTGGATCGGCGATCTCCGTGGCGGCACGCGCATACGCGGAGAAGTCCGGGTAGCCGTGCTCGTCCACCCGCACCCCCCTGGGGTGACGTGCGGCCCGGACCGGATCCGGGAAATGCACGACCTGCCCGGCGTAGGCCGCGTTCGGCGGCGCGGCTTGCTGCCCGAGCCGACCTGTCGTCATGGCGGTTGCCCCCTGCGGCACTCTGTACGAGCCTCGACGACCGGTTCCGGTACACCCGGCTCCGACCCGCCCCAGCCCGTATCGACTTCTCCGACGCGTTGACCGCATACATGCGGGTGCCGACAGCCTATGCGGTACGACGACACCGGTCACCGGGCGCCGGTCAGCCGCCCTCCGCTTCCGTGACCAGCCGTCACCCCGTCGTGACAGCCCGCCCAAACCCGGGCGTGTCGCGCCGCCCCAGCTTCCGCACCAGCCACGGCATTTGGCACTCTGTGTCGTCCGGGGGGATGCTCGGGAGGGGATGATGATCATGAATACGACGCAGACGGGACCGCAGACAGGGCCGCGACCAACCACGTCCCACGACCCGCGGACCGATATGTCCGGCGATCCTCGGATCGGCTGGAGCAGCACCGAAGCGGCTCACGCACCCACTCTCCGGCACCGCCGCGACGGCATACTCCCGACCGTCGCCGCCGCCCTCTCCGTCCGCGGCGCCACGCTCACCGGCACCGCCGCCCGCGGCGACCAGGGCCCGCCCCTGCACCCGCTCGTACAGGACTTCCTCGACACCCTCACCTCCGCCCAGCGCGACCGCTTCACCGGCCGCTGCGCCGAGACGATCCTCATCTCCCGCCATCTCGCCGCCGCCGACGAGGCCCGCAGCAGACGCGCCGCCCGCAGACCCATGACCAACGGCGAGGCCCGCAAGGCCCTCAAGCAGGCCAAGCTCACCGCCCGCCGCATCCGTGAGGACGGCGACCCCCTCCACGGCAGCTTCGCCGCCCCCTGCCGCGCCTGTACCGCCCTGAGCGCCCACTTCGGCGTACGCGTCGTCGACCCGGCGGCCCCGGACAGCTGACGCCCCCACCCCCACGCAGGACCACCGGCACCACCGCGCCCACCGGCGCCGACCCATGACCTCGACGATCGAAGGGCAGATGCACCCCGACCGCACCAGTACCACCCGCTTCCCCGTACCCGTCGACGCCGCCCTGCGCGCGGCCGGCTGGCAACCCGGGCGCTGGGACATCAAGCAGGCCGAGATCTGGGCCGACGCCCTGCGTGAACACGCCTCCCCGGCGGGCCATCGCCACGCCGTCTTCCCGGCCGCCGTCGAGGCCTGGGCCGAATTCGGCGGTCTGCACATCGCACCCACCGGGCCCGGCCGCCAGGTCGCCCCCGCGAGCCTGCACCTCGACCCCCTGCACGGCCTCCACATGGCCCGCACCCTCGCCGATCTCGGCCGTGCCCTCGACACCGAGGTCTGCCCCCTAGGCGCCGAGACCGAGAGCGCGGCGCTCCTGGCCATCGACACCGAGGGCCGCGCCTACGCCCTCGACCACACCGGCGACTGGTACCTCGGCCCCGACATCGACCAGGCCCTGGCCGCCCTCGTCGCGGGCATCGAACCGGTACGGCTCACGGCGGGCTGACGTACCGGGAAGGACGACGAACAGGCACCCGCCACGACCTGACAGGCACCGACGAGCGAATGCCGGCGATCGAGTGCCGCCAACGGGGTGCCGAGGACCGGGTCACGCCGCCGGAATGACCGCCGACACCCGAAAGCCCCCCGCATCGGTCGGCCCGGACACGAACACCCCGCCCAGCGCGACGACCCGCTCCTTCATCCCGATGAGCCCGTTCCCCCCGGACGGCAGCCGCGCCGACGACGCCACCGACACCTCCGGCGGCGGCTCGTTCTCCACCTGCATGGCGATCTCGGACACCCGGTGCGCGAGCCGCACATGCGTCTTGGCGCCCGCCGCGTGCTTGTGGACGTTGGTCAACGCCTCCTGGACGACGCGGTACGCGGTCTGCTCGATGTCCGCGCCGTAGTCCTTGGCATCGCCCTCGACGGTCAGGTCCACGACCATCCCCGCGGCGGCCGACTGCCCGATCAGCTCCTCCAGTTCGGACAGACAGGGTCCGTCCGACTCGTCGGCGGCCCGCGAGGCGGCGGCGGCCGCGGCGACACCGACGGCGGCGAGCGGCACGGAGTCGGGCGACCGGACGCTCTTGACGCCCTCCCCGCTGCGCAGCACCCCGAGCATCTCCCGCAGTTCGGTGAGCGCCTGGCGCCCCATGTCCCCGACGAGGGCGGCGTTCTTGACGGCCTTCTCGGGATCCTTGCGGGCGACGGCCTGCAAGGCGGCGGCATGCACGACCATGAGGCTCACCCGGTGCGCGACGACGTCGTGCATCTCCCGGGCGATCCGGGTCCGCTCCTCGCCGCGCGCCCACTCGGCGCGCTCCTCGGCCCGCTCGGCGAGCAGTTGGAGCTCCCGCTCCAGGCTGTCGGCCCGTTCCCGCAGGCTCTCCATCAGCCGGCGCCGGGCACCGACGTACAGCCCGAGGAGCAGCGGAGGCGCGGTCAGTCCGACGGCGATGGTGATCGCGGCGAAGGGGACGAACCAGTCCCCGAGCTCCCAGCCCCCGCGCGTGGTGCCCTGCCGTATCCGTACGAACATCACGATCAGCTGCCCGACCAGCGACATCCCCGCGAGGGAGCCGATGATCCGGCGGGGCAGTTCGGAGGCGGCCAGGGTGTAGAGGCCGACGATGGCCATGAGGTAGCCCATCTGGGCGGGCGTGATGGCGATGGAGACGAGCACGACGGCGATGGGCCACTTCCGCCGCACGAGCAGCGCGGACCCGGCGAGAACGCCGAACACGATCCCCGCGGCGCGCGGAATTCCGGCGTCCCCCGCGAACCGGTACCCCTCCGCCCCGCACTCGACGACGGACGCGAAGGCCAGGCTCACGTCCAGTACGGCACTGCGCCACCGATCCCACCACCAGGGCCCTGGCCGGGCCGCGGCGTGGTCTTCCCCCGTCGTGGTCATGTCTCCAGCCTACGGGCGGGCGGCGCGCGTTTTCCGGTGAGTTTCCGGGATTGGCCTACACCACACTGCGTGACCGGCCGGATGCGAAACAACCCGATATCCCTCGAACTGCCGAATCACTCACCGTTCGATGCCGGAAGATCGAATTCCGCCCCGGTGGCGAGGACTTGTACCGTCGCATGAAAGGGGCCCGGTACGGCATAGTGTTGGGTGCCCGCTCGGCGACCTGACCCTTTGTCGGGTTGAACCGAGTTCCATCCCCCGTGGTGTAATTGGCAGCACCGTGGCTTTTGGTGCCATTTGTCCGGGTTCGAGTCCTGGCGGGGGAGCACCAGTACAGATCGGGCCCTGACCGTGACAGCACAGTCAGGGCCCGCTCCCATGTCCCCCATGAAACGCCCCGGTATCCTGCGGATGTCACCCACCCCCTCACAGCCGAAGGGCATCCCGTGAGCGCCATTCGCCCGGCAGCCGTCGTCGTTCTCGCAGCGGGTGAGGGCACCCGTATGAAGTCGGCCACACCCAAGGTCCTGCACGAGATCTGTGGCCGCAGCCTCGTGGGTCATGTGCTCGCCGCAGCGCGGGAGTTGGACCCCGAGAATCTCGTCGTCGTCGTCGGCCACGCGCGCGAGAAGGTCACCGAGCACCTCGGTGTCGTCGACCCCGCCGTACGCACCGCCGTCCAGGCGCAGCAGAACGGCACCGGGCACGCCGTGCGCATGGCGCTCGAAGAGCTGGGCGGTGTCGTCGACGGGACCGTCGTCGTCGTGTGCGGGGACACCCCCCTTCTGACCGGTGAGACCCTGCGCGCCCTCGCCGCCACCCACACCACGGACGGCAACGCCGTCACCGTGCTCACCGCCGAGGTCCCCGACGCGACCGGTTACGGCCGTATCGTCCGCGACGGTGTCTCCGGTGCCGTCACCGCGATCGTCGAGCACAAGGACGCCTCCGAGTCGCAGCGCGCGATCCGTGAGATCAACTCCGGTGTGTTCGCGTTCGACGGGCAGCTGCTCGCCGACGCTCTCGGCAAGGTCCGCACCGACAACTCGCAGGGCGAGGAGTACCTCACGGACGTCCTCGGCATCCTGCGCGAGGCCGGTCACCGCGTCGGCGCCTCCGTCGCCGGTGACCACCGCGAGATCGCCGGGATCAACAACCGGGTCCAGCTCAGCGAGGCCCGCCGCATCCTCAACGACCGGCTCCTGACCCGCGCGATGCTCGCCGGCGTCACCGTCATCGACCCGGCCACGACCTGGATCGACGTCACCGTCACCTTCGAGCAGGACGCCCTCGTCCACCCCGGCACCCAGCTGCACGGCGCCACCCACCTCGGCGAGGGCGCCGAGGTCGGGCCCAACAGCCGGCTCAAGGACACCGTGGTCGGAGCCGGCGCCCGCGTGGACAACACCGTCTCCGACGGCGCCCATGTCGGACCGGACGCGACCGTGGGGCCGTACGCCTATCTGCGGCCCGGCACCCGTCTCGGCGCCAAGGGCAAGATCGGGACGTACGTCGAGACCAAGAACGCCTCGATCGGCGAGGGCACCAAGGTGCCGCACCTCTCCTACGTCGGTGACGCCACCATCGGCGACCACACCAACATCGGCGCGGCGAGCGTCTTCGTGAACTACGACGGACAGGACAAGCACCACACCACCGTCGGCTCGCACTGTCGTACGGGTTCGGACAATATGTTTGTGGCTCCTGTCACGGTCGGGGACGGTGCGTACACCGCCGCCGGGTCCGTGATCACGAAGGATGTGCCGCCCGGCTCGCTGGCTGTGGCCCGTGGTCAGCAACGGAATATCGAGGGTTGGGTGGCCCGTAAGCGTCCGGGCAGCGCGGCGGCGAAGGCCGCCGAGACGGCCTCCGGCCAGCAGGAGCGCGAGGACTGACCGGAAACAGGTGCGCCAAAGTCGTCGTACCGTGATAAGTGCACACCCCGCTGTAGACACCTCTGAGGAGACAGTGCTGTGACCGGGATCAAGACGACCGGCGAGAAGAAGATGATGTTCTTCTCCGGCCGCGCCCACCCCGAGCTTGCCAAGGAGGTCGCCCAGCAGCTGGGTGTCGGGGTCGTCCCGACCAAGGCTTTCGACTTCGCCAACGGCGAGATCTACGTCCGTTACGAGGAGTCGGCGCGTGGTGCGGACTGCTTCGTGATCCAGAGCCACACGGCTCCGATCAACCAGTGGATCATGGAGCAGCTGATCATGATCGACGCGCTGAAGCGCGCGTCGGCCCGCTCCATCACGGTCATCGTGCCGTTCTACGGTTACGCGCGCCAGGACAAGAAGCACCGTGGGCGTGAACCGATCTCGGCGCGTCTGATCGCGGACCTGATGAAGACGGCGGGTGCCGACCGCATCCTCACCGTCGATCTGCACACCGACCAGATCCAGGGCTTCTTCGACGGCCCGGTCGACCACCTCTTCGCCCTTCCGCTGCTCGCGGACTACGTGGGCGCGAAGGTCGACAGGGACAAGCTCACCGTCGTATCCCCGGACGCGGGCCGGGTGCGGGTCGCCGACCGCTGGTGCGACCGTCTCGGCGCGCCCCTGGCCATCGTGCACAAGCGGCGCGACAAGGACGTGGCGAACCAGGTGACCGTCCACGAGGTCGTGGGTGAGGTCAAGGGCCGTGTGTGTGTCCTCGTCGACGACATGATCGACACCGGTGGCACCATCTGCGCGGCCGCGGACGCCCTGTTCGCGCACGGGGCGGAGGACGTCATCGTCACCGCCACGCACGGGGTGCTCTCCGGTCCGGCCGCCGACCGGCTCAAGAACTCCCGGGTGAGCGAGTTCGTGTTCACCGACACACTGCCGACGCCGGGCGAGGTCGGCGAGGACCTGGACAAGATCACGGTCCTCTCCATCGCGCCGACGATCGCGAGCGCGGTGCGTGAGGTGTTCGAGGACGGTTCGGTGACGAGCCTCTTCGACGAGCAGTAGGCCTTCCGCCCCAGCGGCTGAACGCTTCTGCATGATCGATTTTTCTGTGGCCTCCCCCGCCGAGTAGACTGCGCGAGTTGCTCGGCGAGGGAGGCCGTACCTGTTCACACGGGTATCGGCGGTCCGTTATCGACGCGCTCTTCGTAGCAGGCCGATGGTTTGGCCGGGTGACCACCTTCCCCAACTGTTCTACGAGGAGTGACCATGGCCGACGTCAAGCTCGCCGCCGAGACCCGTACCGAGTTCGGCAAGGGTGCGGCCCGCCGTATCCGCCGTGACAGCAAGGTTCCCGCCGTTGTCTACGGTCACGGTTCCGAGCCGGTCCACATCACGCTGCCGGGCCACGAGCTGAACCTCGCCCTGCGCACCCCGAACGTCCTGCTCACCCTGGACATCGAGGGCAAGACCCAGCTGGCGATCCCGAAGGCCGTGCAGCGCGACGCCATCAAGGGCTTCCTGGAGCACGTCGACCTGCTCCTGGTGAAGCGCGGCGAGAAGGTCAACGTCGAGGTCTACGTCCACACCGAGGGCGACCTGGCGTCGGGCCCGTACCTGCTCGAGCACGTGCTCAGCACCCTGAACGTCGAGGCCGAGGCCACGCACATCCCGGAGTCGGTCACCGTCTCCATCGCGGGCCTGGAGGCCGGTGCCTCCATCCTCGCCAAGGACATCCCGCTGCCCGAGGGCACCACGCTGGCCACCGACGAGGACGCGGTCGTCCTCCAGGTCCTGGCCGCCCAGGCCGAGGAGGCCCCGGCGGACGCCGAGGCCGAGGCCACCGAGGCCTGATCCTCCCCGGAACACCGGATGCCGGCCGCCGCTCCCCTCGGGGGCGGCGGTCGGCGTGTATCAAGGGACCGTGAAGGAGAGATGGACGTGACGACCCCCGCAGGCGCCCCCTGGCTGATCGTCGGCCTCGGCAATCCCGGGCCGGAGTACGCGGCCAACCGGCACAACGTCGGTTTCATGGTGGCCGATCTGCTGGCCGAGCGGATCGGGGGGAGGTTCAAGCGGGCCGGGAAGGCACAGGCGCAGGTCGTGGAGGGCCGGATCGGGCCGCCGGGGCCGCTCAGCCGCCGGGTGATCCTGGCCAAGCCGATGTCGTACATGAACCTGTCCGGCGGGCCGGTGAACGCGCTCAAGGACTTCTACAAGGTGCCCGTCGCCAACATCGTGGCGATCCATGACGAGCTGGACATCGACTACGGGACGCTGCGGCTGAAGCTCGGCGGCGGCGACAACGGGCACAACGGGCTGAAGTCGATGACGAAGGCGTTCACCGCGGAGTACCACCGGGTGCGGTTCGGGATCGGGCGGCCGCCGGGGCGTATGCAGGTCGCCGACTTCGTGCTGAAGGACTTCGCGTCGAGCGAGCGCAAGGAGCTCGACTACTTCGTGGACCGGGCCGCCGACGCCGTGGAGTGTCTGGTCATCGAAGGGCTGGAGCGGGCGCAAAGCACGTACAACTCCTGACTTGTCCGGCCGCGGAAACGGCCGGAGTTGACGGGCTGTTCAGGCATGGCCAATGATCCCCGCCATGCCTGCCACCGCCGCCAAGTCCCGTCAGGCCGCCCGCCCGGCCTCGGTCGCCGCCCTCCGCTTCGGACGGCTCGCGGCGATGGGCACGGTCGCGGCGCTCATCCTGATCGCCGGGGTGTGGGCCTCGTGGGGCACCGCGCAGCACGTGATGCTGACCAAGGGCCGGGAGAGCGGCACGATCGAGGTGACGCGGTGCGGGGACGACACCTGCACCGGGCCCTACACACCGATCTCGCAGGGGTCCGAGCCGCGCGCGAAGGTCGTCATCGAGAAAACGGTCGCGGTGAAGAAGGGGCAGACGTACACCGTCGTCGTGAAGCCCAGCAGTGACGACGTGGTCCGCTCCGGGCCGGCCGGGATCCTCTACGCCTGGGTTCCGCTGGGCGGCGCGCTGCTGCTGGCGTCGGTCGTGGTGGCGGGCGGGTTGGGGCGCACCCGGGCCGCGTGGCTCATGGCGGGGACGGGGATCGCGCTGCTCACCGCCGCTTTCGCGGCGATCTGACGGTGCCCCCGGGCCTTGTACGAGGCTCGGGGGCACCGTCGTGTCCACGAGAAACCGTCAGCCGGTGTTGCGCAGACCCGCCGCCACACCGTTGACCGTCAGCAGCAGGGCGCGGGCCAGTGTCGGGTCCGCCTCCTCGCCCGCGGCGGCCGCGTCACGCTGCCGCTTGAGCAGGGCGACCTGGAGGTAGGAGATCGGGTCGAGGTAGGCGTCGCGGATGGCGAAGGTCTGCTTCAGGACGGGCTGGGCGTCGAGGAGTTCGGCCTCGCCGGTGATCCGCAGGACCTCGCGGACGGTGAGCTCGTGCTCCGCCTCGATGTCGGCGAAGACGTGCTGGAGCTCGGCCGGGACGAGGGTCTCGACGTAGTGGCGGGCGATCCGCAGATCGGTCTTGGCCAGGGTCATCTCGACGTTGGAGATGAAGTTCTGGAAGAAGTGCCACTGCTCGTGCATCTCGTCGAGCACCGTGTCCAGGCCCGCCTCGCGCAGCGCCTTCAGGCCGGAGCCGACGCCGAACCAGCCGGGGACGATCTGCCGGGACTGGGTCCAGCCGAACACCCACGGGATGGCGCGCAGTCCGTCGAGCGAGACGCCCGAGCCGGGGCGGCGGGCGGGCCGCGAGCCGAGGTGCAGGTCGGCGAGCTGGTCCACCGGGGTCGACGCGACGAAGTACGTCGGCAGGTCCGGGTCCTCGACCAGACGGCGGTAGGCGGCGTGGGCCGCGTCGCTCACCACGTCCATCGCGGCGTCCCAGCGGGC
Organism: Streptomyces sp. S3(2020); assembly: GCF_013044505.1. Classification (GTDB taxonomy): domain Bacteria; phylum Actinomycetota; class Actinomycetes; order Streptomycetales; family Streptomycetaceae; genus Streptomyces. The sequence continues at coordinate 21,561 of NZ_JABERD010000083.1, forward strand.
CAGCGCCTCGTCGGACTGGCGCGGGGCGGTGTGCAGGGCGGAGGCCTGGAGGGTGGCCGCGACCGTCAGCTCCAGGTTCTCCCGGGCCAGCGACGGCACCAGGTACTTGTCGGAGATGACCTCGCCCTGCTCGGTCACCTTGATCTCGCCCTCCAGGGTTCCCCAGGGCTGGGCGAGGATCGCGTCGTGCGAGGGACCGCCGCCGCGGCCGACGGTGCCGCCGCGGCCGTGGAACAGGCGCAGGCGCACGCCGTAGCGGTGCGCGACGTCACGCAGCCGGCGCTGGGCTCGGTGGATCTCCCACTGGGAGGTGGTGATGCCGCCGAACTTCGAGGAGTCGGAGTAGCCGAGCATGACCTCCTGCACGTCCCCGTTCAGCGCGACCAGGCGCCGGTAGGACGGGTCGGAGAGCATGTCCTCCAGGATCGTGTCGGCGGCCTTGAGCTCGTCCGTGGTCTCCAGGAGCGGCACGATGCCGATCTTCGCCCAGCCGGCGTGCAGGTCGATCAGACCGGCCTCGCGCGCCAGCACCGCGGCCGCGAAGACATCGTCCGCGCCCTGGCACATGGAGATGATGTACGACTCGATGACCTCGGGTCCGAAGACGTCGAGGGCGCGCTTGACGGTGTGGAAGACGCCGAGGGTCTTCTCGCCGGCCGCGTCCAGCGGGGCCGGGGTGGGCGCCAGCGGCCTGCGCGACCTGAGCTCCTTGGCGAGCAGCTTGCCGCGGTAGTCGCGGGGCATGTCCACGTACCGCCAGGACTCCTCGCCGAGCCGGTCGAAGAGCTGGCCGAGAGCGTGGTGGTGGGCGTCGGCGTGCTCGCGGACGTCCATGGTGGCGAGCTGGAGACCGAAGGCGGCGAGGGTGCGGATCGTACGGTTCATCCGGCCCTCCGCGAACAGGCCGCCGCGGTGTTCGCGCAGGGAGGTCTGGATCAGCGTGAGGTCCTGGAGCAGCTCGGCGGTGCCGAGGTAGTCGCGGCCGTCCTCGTGCGGGGTGTTCCTGGCGAGCCGCAGCTTGGTGTTCTCCAGCTTCTGGCGGATCGCGGTGGCCTTGAGCCGGTAGGGCTCCTCGGCGTTGAGGCGCTTGTAGCGGGGGCTGATCTCGGGGAGGCGCTCCAGGTCGGCCCGGAGCGACGCCAGCAGCTCTTCCGTCGCGCCGGTGTAGCGGATGGAGTTCGACAGGAAGCCGCGCAGCTCGTCGATCAGGTCGAGCGCGTCGTTGATGCCGTGCTCGTGCTGGAGGATCAGGACGTCCCAGGTCACCTGGGGGGTGACATTGGGGTTGCCGTCGCGGTCGCCGCCGATCCAGGTGCCGAAGGTGAGGGGGCGGGTGTCCTCGGGGAGGGTGACGCCGACGCGGTCCAGCTCGGCGGTCAGGTCCTCCAGGACGTCACCGACCGCGTTCGCGTGCAGTTCGTCGAGGTAGTAGATGGCGTTGCGGGACTCGTCGGTCACCTCGGGGCGTACGACACGCAGCTCGTCGGTCTGCCACACCAGGTCGATGTTCTCGGCCAGACGGGTGTCGTAGCGGCGGCGGTCGGTCTCCAGGACCGGGGTCTCCAGGAGCGCGGCGATACGGCGGAGCTTGTTGAGGACGCTGCGGCGGGCGGCCTCGGTGGGGTGCGCCGTGAACACCGGACGAACGTTGAGGTTCTGCACCGTCTGACGCAGGTGCTCGGGGTCGGCGTCCTTGAGGCGGTCGGCGGTGCGGGCGAGCAGACCGCCCTCGGCGGCACGCTTGGCCCTGAGCTCGCGGCCGCGGTGGACCTGCTCGGTGACGTTGGCCAGGTGGAAGTAGGTCGAGAAGGCGCGCACCAGCTTGGCGGCGGTCTCCAGCTCGGTGCCCCGCAGCAGTTCGGCGGCGGCGTCACCGTCCTCACGGGTGAGGCTGCGGACCCTCTCTACGAGTTCCAGCAGCTCCGGGCCTTCCTGCCGGACGAGGGTCTCGCCGAGGAGGTCCCCGAGCCGCCTGATGTCGGCGCGCAGCTCGGCTGAGGTGGTCTCCTGGGCAACGGTCTTGTCGTCGGCACTGCTCACAGGTGCGGCTCCTTGCAGTGTTGAAGCTCGTCCGGGAGGGAACCCGGTGCCGGTCGCGCGGCGGCTGCCGCATACGGACCGGACATCCGGGAAGAGATGAGAGCGGACCGCGCTGTCCGAACGACTCCAGGATAGGTGTCCGTGCGGACGCGCAGACTCTCGGGCTCTTGCCGTCGCGCGACGCGCTGCCATACTTACGACGCCGTAGGTTACGGAACCGTAGGGAAGTGCCGCTTTACTTCCATGGACTTCGCTGACCAGGCCCTTGTCACAAAACCCTCGAACCCCACAGGGGACGCCCCATGACCACAAGCTCCGATGTGATCGAAGACGCCCCGAAGGCGCCCGACGATCCCTCGATGCCGTCCGCCACCCTGGGCGGCGAGCAGAAGCGTTCGCTAGAGCAGATCACCCTGCTGCTCTTCATCATCGTTCCGTTCCTCGCCGTGCTCGCGGCGGTGCCGCTGGCGTGGGGCTGGGGAGTGAGCTGGCTGGACCTCGGCCTGCTCGTCCTCATGTACTTCCTCGGCTGCCACGGCATCACAATCGGTTTCCACCGCTACTTCACACACGGCTCGTTCAAGGCCAGGCGCCCGCTGCGGATCGCGCTGGCGATCGCGGGGTCGATGGCGGTGGAGGGGCCCCTGGTGCGGTGGGTCGCCGACCATCGCAAGCACCACAAGTACTCGGACGCGGACGGCGACCCGCACTCCCCGTGGCGGTTCGGCGAGACGGTTCCGGCGCTGATGAAGGGCCTGTGGTGGGCGCACATCGGCTGGATGTTCGACGAGGAGCAGACCCCGCAGGAGAAGTACGCGCCGGACCTGATCAAGGACCCGGCGATCCGTCGGATCTCCCGGGACTTCATCTTCTGGGCGATGTTCTCCCTGGCCATCCCCCCGCTGGTCGGCGGTCTGGTGACGATGTCGTGGTGGGGCGCGTTCACGGCGTTCTTCTGGGGCTCGCTGGTCCGGGTCTGTCTGCTGCACCACGTGACCTGGTCGATCAACTCGATCTGCCACGCGGTGGGCAAGCGGCCGTTCAGGTCGCGGGACCGCTCCGGCAACGTGTGGTGGCTGGCGGTCCTGTCCTGCGGCGAGTCGTGGCACAACCTGCACCACGCCGACCCGACCTCCGCGCGGCACGGGGTGGAGCGCGGCCAGATCGACTCCTCGGCGCGGCTGATCCGCTGGTTCGAGATGTTCGGCTGGGCGTACGACGTCCGCTGGCCGTCACGCTCACGTATCGATTCACGTCGTAACACCGACGAAGGCGGCTCCCCGCGCGGGAAGGAGCCCGTGAAGGCGGCATGATTGACGCCGTGGCGACCGACTCCAGCAGCACCGAGAGCAATGAGAAGCCGAGGCGCACGCGCCGCACCCGGATGACGGGTGCCGAACGCCGTCAGCAGTTGCTCGAGATCGGTCGCACCCTCTTCGCCGCCAAGGGCTTCGAGGGCACGTCGGTGGAGGAGATCGCGGCGAAGGCCGGGGTGTCCAAGCCGGTGGTGTACGAGCATTTCGGCGGCAAGGAAGGCCTGTACGCGGTCGTGGTGGACCGTGAGATGCGGCGCCTGCTCGACATGGTGACGAGTTCCCTGACGGCCGGCCATCCGCGCGAGCTCCTGGAGCAGGCGGCCTTCGCGCTGCTGGACTACATCGAGGAGTACACGGACGGCTTCCGCATCCTGGTCCGTGACTCCCCCATCCCGCAGTCGACGGGTTCCTTCGCCTCGCTGATCTCGGACATCGCCACCCAGGTGGAGGACATCCTGGGCCGCGAGTTCAAGCTCCGCGGCTTCGACCCGAAACTGGCCCCGCTGTACGCCCAGGCCCTGGTCGGCATGGTCGCCCTGACCGGGCAGTGGTGGCTGGACGTACGCCGCCCCAAGAAGGCGGAGGTCGCCGCGCACCTGGTGAACCTGTCCTGGCACGGCCTGGACGGCCTGGAGGCGAAGCCCCACCTGATAGGGCGCCGCAAAAGCTGAACAAAGGTTTCTGTAGATTAACCTTGTGCAATGCTGGGCGCATGACTGAGATTCCGATCAGTGCGGCCCGCGCCCAGCTCGGTGACCTGGTCCGCCGCGCGGCCCACGGCCGGGAGACCATCGCCCTCACCGACCACGGTCACGTGGCGGCGCTGCTGGTCTCGCCCTCGGTGATAGAGGATCTTGAGGACGCCCTCGCCGTCGCGGACTATCAGCGGCGCAAGGCGGAGGGCACGCTGGGCGAGGGCATTCCCATGGCCGAGGTGCGCAAGCGTCTGGGGCTGGAAAAGAAGTGACCTACGAGATCATCTTCGAGCCCCACGCCCTTGATGCCGCCACCCGGTTCCTGGAGGAGGACCCCAAAGGTCTGTCCGCGACCCTGGACGCCATCGACGAACTGGCGCACGACCCACGCCCGGTCAACTCCGTCGCCTACGGCGTCGGCATCCGGCGCCTGCGCGTGGACAGCTACCGCGTCCTGTACATCATCGACGACGACGTGATCCGTATTCTCGTCACCCACTTGGGCCGGACCGCCTGAACCCCACCGGCTCCAGGAACTCCAGCCGGTTGCCGACGGGATCGTACGAGTAGAAGCGCCGATACTCCGGCAGATCCCCGTCCCAGGAGACGGCGGCGCCGCGCGCCTCCAAGCGCGCGGCGTACGTTTCGATGTCCGTCACCCACAGCCCGGGATGGGCCTTCCGTGCGGGCCGGAAGTCTTCTTCGACACCGAGATGCAGCTGCACCGCGCCCACCCGGAACCAGCACCCGCCCCGCGCGGCGAGCACCGGCGGCTTGGGGACCTCGGCCATCCCGAGCACCCCGACGTAGTACGCCCGCAGCCGCTCCTCGGAGCCCGGCGGCGCCGCGAGCTGGACGTGGTCGATCCCGGCGAGCATCACGCCCCCTTGCGGGCGACGGCGAAGATCCGGCGGAACGGGAAGGGGGTGCCGTGCGGGCCGGCCGGATACGCCTTGCGCAGGGCGTCCCGGTAGCGGCCCACGAAGTCGTCGCGGGCCTCGGGATCGTCGGCGAGCGCGGTGAGGACGGGCCGCAGTCCCGTTCCCTTCACCCAGTCGAGGACCGGGTCCTCGCCGGTGAGGAGATGGACGTACGTCGTCTCCCACACGTCGGCCGCGCAGCCGAGGGCGGTGAGGTGCTCCAGGTAGGTCTCGGGGGTGAGGACGGCGTCGTCGTGGCGCAGGAGGTCGCCGAGGCCGGTGGTGCGGGCGAGTTCGCGCATCAGCCGGTGGCTGGGGGCGCCGAAGTTCCCGGGCACCTGGAAGGCGAAGGTGCCGCCCGGCGCGAGCCCCGCGATCCAGTCGGCGAAGCGCTCCACATGGCCGGGGACCCACTGGAGGGTGGCGTTGCTGACGATGAGGTCGTACGACTCCGCGGGCGTCCAGGTGCGGACGTCGGCGTGGGCGAAGTCGAGGCGGCCGCCGCCCGGTGTGGGCCCCTCGTGCCCGGTGCGGGCCCGGTCGAGCATCTCGGGCGAGTTGTCGTAGCCGGTGACACGGGCGCCGGGCCAGCGGTCGGCGAGGACGGCGGTGACGTTGCCGGGGCCGCAGCCGAGGTCGGCGACGCGGGGCGCCTTCTCGGCGGGCAGCCCGGGGACGCGGGCGAGGAGGTCCGCGAAGGGGCGGGCGCGATGGTCGGCGTGGCGCAGGTACTGGGCGGGGTCCCACGTCGTCTTGGATCCACTGTCGGTCATGGCTCCACTGTGACCCCCGATTTATCTTGACGTCAAGAGACTCCACATCAAGAGACTCCACATCGACACAACCACTAGACTGATCGCCATGGAGGACGAGGTCGATCGGCTGGTCGCAGCGTGGCGCCGGGAGCGCCCTGACCTCGACGTGGAACCGCTCGAGGTGCTCAGCCGGGTGAGCAGACTGGCCCGGCACCTGGACCGGGCACGTCGACTGGCCTTCTCCGAGCACAGCCTGGAGCCCTGGGAGTTCGACGTCCTCACCGCGCTGCGGCGCGCGGGAACGCCGTATCAGCTCTCCCCTGGGCAGCTGCTGACGCAGACTCTGGTCACCTCGGGCACGATGACGAACCGCATCGACCGGCTGACCAAGAAGGGCCTGGTGGAGCGTCTGCCGGACCCCTCGGACCGCCGTGGTGTGCTGGTCCGGCTGACGGACGAGGGCCAGGACCGCGCGGACCAGGCCCTCGCCGGACTGCTTGCCCAGGAGCGCGCGATCCTCGCGGAGCTCTCCCGGGCCCAGCGGGGCGAACTGGCGGGGTTGCTACGCCAGTTGACCGCCCCGTTCGACAACATCCCCGGCTAGGTCGACCGGACCCACCCCGGCACGGCGGGCGAGCGCGACGGCGGCCAGCGTGGAGTGCACGCCGAGCTTGCCGAGGACGTTCTGCATATGGGTGCGGACGGTGTGCGGCGAGAGGAACAGCCGCTCGGCGACGGCCTTTCTGCCGAGCCCCGCGACCATGCACCGCAGCACCTCCCGCTCGCGCGGGGTCAGGGACTCCACCAGCCTCTCGCTCTCGGTGCGGTGCTTCCGAGCGGCGGTGAGCTCCCTGAGGACCCCCGTGAGCAGGGCGGGCGGCAGATGCGTCTCGTCCCGCAGCACCCCTCGTATGACGGTCAGCAGTCTGGACAGCGAACAGTCCTTGGCCACCCACCCCGACGCCCCCGCCTGGAGGGCGAGCGCGGCACGCCGCTGGTCGTCCTTCTCGGCGAGGACGACGATACGTACGCCGGGCTGTGCGGAACGCACCCCGGCCACCAGCGAGATGCCGTCGACCAGCCCGTCCTCATTGCCCTCCTGTACGGGCACGGCGGGCCGGATGCCCTGGACATTGCCGCCCAGGTCGGCGTCGACGAGCAGCACGTCGTAGCGGCGCCCCTCGGCGGCCGCGCGCTCCAGACTGCGCAGCGCGGCGGGACCGCTGCCGGCGGCGGAGACGTCGACGTCGGGCTCGGCGGCCAGGGCGGCGGCGAGCGACTCGGCGAAGATGCGATGGTCGTCGACGACCAGGACTCGGATGCGAACCACGAAACCCCCTTCCCCAAGCTCTTCAAGAGCAGGGGATACCCCATCGTCGGGAGACGGTAAGACCGGCGCGGGTACGACGCCCGAAGCGCGATGGCCGCACGGCCGCCGCCGTGCCCGAACTGCTACCCCCACTTCGGGCGCCGTACCCGACTGTCTCGCCCCCTGATCTGCACCGGCCCCCACCGGTGCTGTTCATCAGGGTACGGCCGGGGGCCGGGAGCGGAAGGTAATTTGCAGAACTGGCTGTCCGGCACGTTTATGGTGAGCCGCATGTTTCGCATTGAGACAGAAGTCGACAAAGCCCGACGTGATCTGCTCCGCCAGCGGCTCCGCGACACGAACGCGGCGGCCTCCCCGATCCTGCGCGCCCTGCGCGGAACCCCAGGTGAACGCGAACGTCCGCTCCATGTCTGGGCGTTGGACACGGCGGGCGGACTGGCGGGCGGACTGGTCGGCCACACCTGGACCACATGGCTGCATGTGACCTATCTGTGGGTGGACGACCGGTGGCGGGGCGCGGGCGTCGGTTCGCAGTTGCTCGCGACGGCGGAGACCGTCTCCCGCGACGAGCGGGGGTGTGTGGACTCCCGCCTGGAGACCTGGGACTTCCAGGCGCCGGAGTTCTACAAGAGGCAGGGGTACGAGGTGGTGTGCGTGATCCCCGACTATCCGCCGGGGATCACCGAGTACACGCTGACCAAGCGGATCGGCTAGAGCTCGCGGCCGCAGACGGTGTCGTACGGCCGCCCGACCACGATCGTCAGCTGAATCGGGTCGGTGGTGCCGGAAGGGCAGCGGGCGGTACCGGCATCGACGAGTCCGAGCACCTTGAAGTCACCGGAACCGGCCTTGTCGCACGCGATCTCCTGGACGTCCGCCGCGACGCAGTCCCCCTTCACCAACTGCCCGCCGCCCGCGCCCGCGTCACCGGGGTGGTCGTCGGAGAGATTGCGCCCGCAGACGGTGTCGGTGGGGATGCCACCGCTCGTCCTCTCGTCGGACCCGAAGCTCATCGACACCTCGATGATCACGTCCGTCCCCGCCGGGCACTGGACCGCGGCGGACAGGATGCTGCCGTCCATGATCTTCAGCGCCTTGAAGGTGGCGTCGGAGTCGTCGCAGTCGAACGCCTGGTACCCGCGCGGAGCCCGGTCCGGATCGGGGCCACCGCAGTCGCCGACCTGCCACTCCCCCGAACTGCCGCCGCCGTCCCCGGTGGCAGAGGCGGACACGGACGGCGTGGAGGAAGCCTCGTCGTCGCTGTCCTTGCCACCCGTGAACCACCAGATCGCGTAGACGATCCCGACGAACACGACCAGAGCCACCAGACCCCTGAGGCATCCCGGCTCCTTGCGCGGTGGATCCTGAGGACCGCCCTGCACAGCCATGACATCCCCCTCCGCTCACGGCGACATGCCCCACGGTCACACGGAACGAGGGGTTCTGTTCGGGGAGTTACGGTCTCAGGACGACCCGGGGACAATCCCCACAGCGTGTTCGCACCCGCCGGGCAGAACAGGCGTCAGCCCCGCGCTCGGCGAGGAGCACGGGGCTGACGACAGCGGAGAACCTCAGGCGAGCCTGCGCGCCCCCGGCGAAGGCACCGCCTCGAACACGCGCGGCGCCGTGAACCCGGCCGCGGCGAAGGCCTCCTCCACCGCCTTGGTGATGGTGTCCACGTCGGCGACGTCCGCCAGCACGATCGCCGAACCGCCGAAGCCGCCGCCGGTCATCCGGGCGCCCAGGGCGCCGGACGCGAGAGCCGTGTCGACGACCAGGTCCAGCTCCGGGCAGGAGATCCGGAAGTCGTCCCGGAGAGACGCGTGGCCCTCGACCAGCACGGGGCCGATGGCGCGGGTGTCACCCGACTCCAGCAGGGACACCACCCGCTCGACGCGCTCGTCCTCCGTCACGACGTGACGCACCAGTCGTACGACCTCTTCCTCGTCGCCCAACCGGGCCAGCGCGGCGTCCAGTTCGCCGTAGGGCACGTCCCGCAGCGCGTCCACGCCCAGCAGGGCGGCGCCCTTCTCGCAGCCCGCGCGGCGCTTGCCGTACTCGCCCTCGCTGTGGGAGTGCTTGACCTGGGTGTCGACGACCAGCAGCCGCATGCCCTCGGCCGCCAGATCGAGGGGGATCTGCTTCTGGGAGAGGTCGCGGGTGTCGAGGAAGAGCGCGTGCCCGTCCTCGCAGCAGGCCGAGGCCGTCTGGTCCATGATGCCGGTCGGGGCACCGACGTAGACGTTCTCCGCGCGCTGGCACAGCCGCGCCAGCTGCCCACGTTCCAGGCCCAGTTCGAACAGGTCGTTGACGGCCAGGGCCACCACGACCTCCAGCGCCGCCGACGAGGACAGGCCCGCGCCCGCCGGGACCGTCGACGACAGATGGATGTCGGCGCCGGTCACCGCGTGGCCGGCCTCGCGCAGGGCCCAGAGCACCCCGGACGGGTACGCCGTCCAGGCGCGGTCCGCCTCCGGCGTCAGCTCGTCGAGACGCAGCTCCACGACACCGCCGTCGACGTCCGCGGAGTGCAGCCGCAGGACACCGTCCGTGCGCCGCGAGACCGCCGCGACGGCGGTGTGCGGCAGCGCGAAGGGCATCACGAAGCCGTCGTTGTAGTCGGTGTGCTCACCGATGAGGTTGACGCGGCCCGGCGCCGACCAGACACCTTCGGGTTCGGTTCCGTAGAGCTCGACGAAACCGTCCCGCACCTGCTGCCCCACTACTGCTCCCTTGCGATCTTCTGCGTGAACTCCCACGCGTCCGCGACGATCCCCGCGAGGTCCGCGCGGGACGGGTTCCAGCCCAGCTTCTCGCGGGCGGCGGCGGCCGACGCCACCAGCGTCGCCGGGTCGCCGCCGCGGCGGGGGGCCACGACCTCGGGGATCGGGTGGCCGGTGACCTGGCGGACGGTCTCGATGACCTGGCGGACGGAGAAGCCCTCGCCGTTGCCGAGGTTGCAGATCAGGTGCTCGCCCGACCGCGCGGCCTTCAGGGCCAGCAGATGGGCGTCGGCCAGGTCGGCGACGTGGATGTAGTCACGGACGCAGGTGCCGTCCGGCGTCGGGTAGTCCTCGCCGAAGACGGAGATCGCCTCCCGCTTGCCCTGCGCGACCTGGAGGATCAGCGGGATGAGGTGCGACTCGGGGTCGTGGCGCTCACCCTGCTCGCCGTAGGCACCCGCCACGTTGAAGTAGCGCAGCGACACCGCGCCCAGGCCGTGGGCGGCCGCCTCGCCGGTGATCATGTGGTCGACGGCGAGCTTGGAGGCGCCGTACGGGTTGGTCGGCCGCGTGGGCGCGGACTCGACGATCGGTACCTGCTCCGGCTCGCCGTAGGTGGCGGCCGTGGAGGAGAAGACGAGCCTGCGCACGCCCGCCTCGCGCATGGCGCCCAGCAGCGCCATGGTGCCGCCGACGTTGTTGTCCCAGTACTTCTCGGGCTTCACGACCGACTCGCCGACCTGCGAGAAGGCGGCGAAGTGCAGCACGCCGTCGAACGAACCGTCCAGCCACTTGCCCGCGTCGCGGATGTCGCCCTCGACGAAGGACGCGCCGGCCGGGACGCCCTCGCGGAAGCCGGTCGTCAGGTTGTCGAGCACGACGACCTCGTGGCCCGCCTCCAGCAGATGCTGGGCGACCACGCCGCCGACGTAGCCCGCGCCACCGGTGACCAGGTACTTACCGCTCATGAACTCGCTACCTCTCGCAGTCGCTCGGCCGCGGCCTCCGGCCGGATGTCGTTGATGAACACGTTCATGCCGGACTCGGAACCCGCGAGAAACTTCAGCTTGCCGGGCGTGCGGCGGATGGTGAAAAGCTCGAGGTGGAGCGCGAAGTCGTCACGGCTGACGCCCTCGAACTCCTCCAGCGCGCCGAACGGGGCCTGGTGCCAGGCCGCGATGTACGGCGTCTGAGGCTCACCTTCGCCGAAGATCCGGTCGAAGCGCCTCAAGAGTTCCAGATAAACCTTGGGGAATTCTGAGCGCGCGTCCTCGTCGAGGCCCAGCAGATCCGGCACCCGGCGCTTCGGGTACAGGTGGACCTCGTAGGGCCAGTGCGCGGCGTACGGCACGAAGGCCACCCAGTGTTCACCCTCCAGGACGACCCGCTCGTCGGCGAGTTCGCGCTCCAGGACGGCGTCGAAGAGGTTCTCCCCGCCCGTCGCCTCCTTGTGGGCGGCGACCGAACGCAGCATCAGCGCGGTGCGGGGTGTGGTGAAGGGGTACGCGTAGATCTGCCCGTGCGGGTGACCCAGGGTCACGCCGATCTCGGCGCCGCGGTTCTCGAAGCAGAACACCTGTTCCACGGAGGGCAGGTGGGACAGCTCCGACGTCCGGTCCGTCCACGCGTCGAGGACGAGGCGCGCCTGCTCCTCGGTGAGGTCGGCGAAGGACGCGTTGTGGTCGGAGGTGAAGCAGACGACCTCGCAGCGGCCCGAGTCGCCGGCCAGCGAGGGGAAGCGGTTCTCGAAGACCACGGCGTCGTACGACGAGTCCGGGATCTCGCTGAGCCGCTCGCCCTGCGACGGGCACAGCGGGCACTCGTCGGCGGGCGGGTGGTAGGTGCGGCCCTGGCGGTGCGAGGCGATCGCGACCGAGTCACCGAGCAGCACATCACGGCGGACCTCGGACGCGGTGACCGTCCGGTCCAGCGGACGGCGGTCGACCGCGTCCCGCACGGTGTCGTCGCGCAGGTCGTAGTAGATGAGCTCGCGACCGTCGGCCAGTCGGGTCGAGGTCTTCTTCACCGCCGGACTCCTTCACTCAAACAGAACTAAACACAAGTAACCATAACTCGACAGTCCCGTCAACGTCGGAATCAAACAAAGCGCACCAGTGGAAGGGTTGAATGGCTTCCCACGCAAACCCTGAAAAAATGCCCATATCCGGCTGCTGACGGCCCGGCGCGGTCCTGGTCCCCGGCTTCGGCGCCACGGCATCGGGCTACCGGTACAACGACGCGATCCCGTACCTGATGGACATCATGAGCTCGCCACCGCGGCCCGCATCATCGGCGGCCTGTTCGTCCTCTACGGCGTCGACATCAACCTCTGGACCGGCTCGGAATGCTGGTCCTCGGCATCTTCTTCCTGGCCCGGCTGAAACTCCGCCCCACCCCGCCACCGGAGCAACCGGTACGGTACGGCGGCGGCGTGTGGCTCAGGGCTCCAGGCCTCCGATCGGCTCGGACGACGAATGCGGCACCGGTCCCGCTCGGTCCAGCAGGCCTGTCCGGGCTGCCAGGGCGGCCGCCTCCAGGCGGGAGCCGACGCCCAGTTTCATCAGGACCCGTTGGACGTGGGTGCGGGCGGTGGAGGGGGCGATGCCCATGCCGGCGGCGATGAGGCGGGTGTCCTCGCCGTCGGCGACCCGGACCAGGACCTCCACCTCCCTCGGGGTGAGCATCTGGAGCAGGCGCTGGCCCTCGTCGTCGGGCTGGGCGGCCGGGTTGAGGAGTTCACTGAAGGCACCTTGCAGGAGCTGGGGCGCGACCGCCGCCTCACCCGCCCGCGCCTTCATGATCGCCCGCTCGACGCCTTCGATGCGCTCGTCATGGCGTACATAGCCGGAGGCCCCGGCGGCGAAGGCCGCCGCGATGCCCCGCGGGCTCGGTACCGGGCCCAGCACCAGGACCGCCACCTGCGGACGGTCCCGCTTGATCTTCACCACCGGGTCGAAGATGCCCGGTTCGGCCGGTGTCGCCGTGCCCAGCAGGCACACCTCGGGTGCCCGGGTGATCACCAGTTCCGCCGCACCCGCGGCAGGTGCCGCCGCCGCGAGCACCCGGTGCCCGCGCAGCTTCAACGCCGAGGCCAGCGCCTCCGCGAGCAGTCGGTGGTCGTCGACCACCATGAGCCGCACTCCCATCGAGCAACCCCCCAGTCCCCCCAATGGATCCCCATGCAACGATCCCCATGCCCCGCTGTGGATGCTCCACTATGGATGCCCACTGGTCGCACGGACAGAAGCCCCCTCCCGGCTCCCCCGCTCTTCATGCCCCCGGAAGCTACACGCTTGTTCGACGTTGCGCTCCCCCTACTGGTGAGAAGTGCCCCGGATCGACGGAATTTCCGGCATTCGAGGTTGATGGGTGGTACGCGCACGGCCCCGCCCCTGAGCAGGGACGGGGCCGTGGTCATCAGCGGATTCACACCCGCTGAGCGATCACTTCGTTCCGAAAGCGACCGCGAGGTACTCCTTCTCGGTCGAACTGCCACCGAAGTCGCTCGCGTAGACCTGCGCCATGAACAGCCGTCCGTCGCGGTAGAGGATCTCGGAGTACTCGGGGAGCATGCTCGTCTCCACGTCGCGCACCGCGTCCGTCGCCGGGTTCTCCAGGAGCTTGGTCTCCTTGAAGGATCCGCCGTCGATGGTCACGATCTGACCGCCCTTGTCGTACGGCGGCCGCTTGTACGCCAGTACGTTGCCGCCGTCCATGCGCAGCGGGGTGAGCGTGTAGCCGTCGCCCGCGTCGGCGCGCTGGCCGGTCTCCTTGCCGCTGTTCAGGTCGATGGCGACGATCGAGTTGGTCCGGGAGTAGTCGCTGCCGGTGACCTCGCGCTCCTCGGTCGGCAGGTAGAGCCGGTCGTTGCCGACCACGATCTGGAAGCAGTACTCGACCTTGGTGATGCCGTCGCAACGGGCCATGTACTTCTCGGGATCCACCGAGAAGCGCGAGCGCAGCTTGCCGGTCTTGTTGTCGATGGCGAAGACGTCCGAGATGCCCTGCGCGCCCTCGACCTCTCCGACCTCGGCGGCCACCACGAGGGGCTCGGTGGAGACGATGCTCGCGTACTCGATGCCCGTCGCCATCTTGTACTCGGAGATCACCTTCCCGGAGGCCGGGTCGATGGTCTGGATGTGCAGCTGGCGCTGGCCGTAGGAACCGCACTTGCGGACCGCGACCAGCTTCTCGCCGCCGCCGTAGCCCGCGTCGTAGCAGGTGTCGGTCGGCTTCGGGGCCCACAGGGACTTGCCGCTCTCGATGTCCCAGGCGCCGCCGCCGCTGGTGCTGCCCGCGGCGACCGTGGTCGCGCTGACGGTGATGTTGTCCCAGGTGATCAGCCGGTCACCGGACTTGGCGGTCTTGGTCCACAGCTTCTTGCCCGCGGTCAGGTCGATCGCCGCGATCTGGCTGCACCCGGCCGTACGTTCCTTCGTCGGCATCGCGGGCTCGTAGGCGATGGCCGTCAGACCGTTCTCGGTGGCATGGCGGCTGGCCTGGCACACCGGGCCGGGCAGCTTGATCGTCCACAGCTTGGTGCCCTTGGCGGGGTCGTATCCGACGATCTCGGCGATGCCGCTCTTGGCGTAGACCGTGTCGGTCAGCCAGGAGCCGTTCACCGTGTACGTGGTGTCGACCGGCGGCTTGGGCTGCGGGACCTGGAAGAGGACGGACGCGGCGGTGCTGGACGGCACCTTCTCCTCGCCCTTGCCGGCGGTGCCGCCGGTGCCGCCCTTCTCGTCGCCGCCACCGCCGGTGCCGCCGCTGGTGCTCGCGGTGTCCTTCTTGTCGTCGCCGGAGGAGGAGGCGTACCAGACACCACCGCCCACGATCAGCGCGATCGCCACGACCGCCGCGACGATGATCGCCAGCTGCGGACTGAGCTTCCGCCCGCCGCCGGCCGGCTGACCGGGCTGCGGGGGCAGCGGCATGGTCGGCTGCGGGTAGCCGTAACCGGGCTGCTGGCCATAGGGGTTGGGCTGCTGGCCGTAGCCTCCGGGCTGCTGGCCGTGACCGCCGGGCTGCTGCCCGTACGGGTTCGGCGGCTGGCCGTACGGCTGCTGCTGCCCGGGATAGCCGTAGCCCGGGTCCGTCGGCGGTGCCTGCGGGGGCGGCGGCTGGGTCATGACGCGGGTACCTCGGGAAGTGGACGACGACGGGAACGTGGCGGGGCGGTGGGCTACTTGCCGTAGGCGAGCATCAACTTCTCCTGCGTGTCGTCGTTGCCGCTCAGCCGTGTGGTCGAGAGGTAGAAGCGTCCGTCGACCCAGTCGATGGCCTTGGAGTAGAAGCCGTCCTCGATGTCGGCGATGCCCGCCGGGTTCTGGAGCAGCTTGGCCGGCTTGTGGTCCGAGCCGGTGGTGGCGAGGGAGACGACCTGGCCGCCCGCGTCGTAGGACGGCTGGACGTAGGCGATCAGCTTGCCGTTCTCGATCTTCAGCGGCAGCATCGCCTCGTCCACCGGGGACTTGACGCGCCACTTCTCCTTGCCGTTGGAGAGGTTGATCGCCACGATCTCGTTGGCGCCGGCGGTGGCCTCGGTGGGCAGGTAGAGCGTGTCCGCGTCGGCGACCGCGCCCGTGCAGCCCGTCAGGTCACGCGCGAAGATCGCCCAGTCGCAGGCGGGGGCGAAGTCCTCGTCGAAGGCGACCTGGGAGCGGAACTTGCCGCCGTCGGTGAACGTGGAGATGTTCCAGCTGTTCTTGTCCTCGTTGGTGCTGTAGATGACCAGCGGGTCGACGGAGTAGGCGCGTGCGACCCGCCAGCCCTTGTCGAACTTCTGGGTCCACCTGGCCTTGCCGGTCGTCGGGTCCAGCTCCTGCACCTCGTCGTGCTCGTTGTCACCGGAGGCGTCGCAGGAGGAGACGGCGATGAGCTTGGCGCCGCCCGCGAAGGCGCTGGGGAAGCAGGCGTCGCCGTACTTCGCCTTGTCGAAGAGCTTCTTGCCCGTCTCGACGTCGTACCCGGTGCCCGACATCGAGCGGCCCACCATCAGCGTCTTGCCGGTGATGGACAGTTCGATCTGGAGGGTGCTGTCGAACAGTTCGCCGTCGGCGACCTCGCCGCTCCAGCCCTTCTCGCCGGTGTCGAGGTCGATCTCCTGGAGCTTGTTGCACTCCGCGCGGTCGCCGCTGCCGCTCATGTAGGCCACGACGATCTTGCCGGCGGCCGTCTGCTGCGGGGTGGTCGCGCAGATCTTCTGGTCGAAGGTGATCGGGTCCCAGGCGGGCTTGCCGTCGCCGACGCCGTAGGCGAAGAGCTGCTTGTACGCGGCCTTCACCGCGGTCTTGTCGGTGATCCACATGCCGGGGGCGTCCGCGCCGCTGCCGGGGGCGTCGGGCGCCTCCTTGTACCAGAGCACCTTCGACTCGCCGGACTGGCGGCCCTCGTTGAGGTCCGTCTGCTCCTCGCCGCCGCCACCGTCGCCGTACCCCGGGTTGACCGGGTCGTCGGAGGCGGACGGCTCGGTGCTGCCGCTCTCCTTGGCGGTCGGCTTCTTCGGGTCGTCGTCGCCGCCGGAGACCGCCCACACGGTGCCGCCGACCACCAGCAGCCCGGCCACGGCCGCGGCGATGACGAGGGCCGGCTTGCCCTTGAAGGGGTTGCGCGAGCCGGACGGCGGGGTGCCGGGGCCGCCGGGGTACTGCGGCTGGGGCGGGTCGCCGGCGCCGGGCCGGCCGTCGGGGGCGGCGGCCCGGGGCCGCCCGGCGGGTCCGGG